>JABSPI010000007.1 GCA_013214365.1 Erythrobacter sp. | reverse complement strand
GCCTTCGGTGCGGCACAGCAATTGGAAGCCTTCGAGCGCCTGGTCATCGGTGACGGCGGTGTATTCAACCCGGCCGGTTTCTTTAAGCCATGCGTGTTCAGGGCCAATGCCGGGATAATCGAGCCCTGCGGAGATCGAGTGGCCTTCGGTGATTTGGCCGTCGGCATCCTGCAACAGATAGGTTTTGTTGCCGTGGAGCACGCCGGGTGCGCCGCCCAGAAGGCTGGCCGCGTGTTCATCGCCATCGAGGCCATGGCCGCCCGCCTCAACACCCAGCATCGCAACATCGGTGTCGTCCAAAAACGGGTGGAACAGGCCCAGCGCGTTCGATCCCCCGCCAATGCAGGCAACCAGCAGGTCAGGCAATTTGCCAGCCCGCGCCAGCATTTGTGCGCGCGCTTCTGAACCGATCACGCTTTGGAAATTGCGCACCAATTCGGGGTAGGGGTGGGGGCCGGCGGCGGTGCCGATGATGTAGAACGTGTCGTGCACATTGGCGACCCAATCGCGCAGGCCTTCATTCATCGCGTCTTTGAGCGTTGCGCCCCCGCTGGTCACGGGGACGACTTCTGCGCCCAAGAGCTTCATGCGAAAGACGTTGGGCGATTGGCGCGACACATCCTCCGCGCCCATATAGATCACGCAAGGCAGGCCAAAGCGCGCGCACACGGTTGCGGTCGCCACGCCATGCTGGCCGGCGCCGGTTTCGGCGATAATGCGGGTCTTGCCCATGCGTTTGGCAAGCAGGATTTGCCCGATGCAATTGTTGATCTTGTGCGCGCCGGTGTGATTGAGCTCATCGCGCTTGAACCAGATTTGCGCGCCTTTGCCCTTGTCTGCGCCTTCGCGCACATGGTCGGTCAAACGCTCCGCATAATAAAGCGGCGAGGGGCGCCCGACATAATGCTCCATCAGGTCGTCAAATTCGGCCTGAAAGGCGGGGTCTTCCTGCGCGGCGCGATATTCACGCTCCAGATCAAGGATCAGCGGCATCAACGTTTCGGCGACATAGCGCCCGCCATAATCGCCAAAATGCCCGCGATCATCGGGCTGGGTACGGAAGGAGTTGGGGGTGGTCTCGTTCATTTCCTGTCTCACGCTGCCAGAGCCGCTTTGCAGAAGGCGGCGATCTTGTCCACGTCCTTCACGCCCGGCGCGCTCTCCAAACCAGACGAAGCATCGACCAGTTCGGTTCCCGTTTGAATGATCGCATCGGCGACATTGTCCGGCCCAAGCCCGCCTGCCAGCCCCCAAGGGAGGCGGTGCTGGTGGTTTTTGAGCAAGCTCCAGTCAAATCCCACGCCGTTGCCGCCGGGCAAAACCGATTGCGCCGATGGCGGGGGCGCATCGAGCAATAGACGGTCGACCGCGCCTTCAAACCGCGCCGCATTGTCGAGCGTTTGGGCATCGCGCACCCCGATCGCTTTCCATGTCTCAATCCCCGCCTTCTCGCGCACCAGCTTGATCCATTCGGCGCTCTCTTTGCCGTGGAACTGGACAATATCGGGTTTGACCTGTGCGATTGCGCGCGCGGTCAATTCCATATCGGCATTGACCAACAGCAAGACGGTTTTCACATCCACCGGCACATGCGCGCGCAGCCGGGCCGCCTGATCCAAAGACAGATGCCGCGGGCTGGGCTCAAAATGGACAAGCCCGACATGGCTCGCCCCCGCATGTGCGGCGGCGGCAATTGCTTCGGGGGTGGTAAGTCCGCAGATTTTGATCTGGGTCGATGGTTGCATGTGAGGCTCACTACTAAAGCCAATCGCAAATCCCAAGTGATAACATCTTGCCGTTACACAGACCTGTTCTAAAGTTGAGACATAGTAATCAAGGTAATCAAGGGATGTAATCGAAATGATCCGCACAACTGCGTTTGCCTTTGCCGCGATGGCTGGCCTTGCCCTTTCGGGCTGCAACCCGATCGCCAATCTGGAAGAAGCCGAAGAGCAGATTGATCGCTATCAAGCCCATTATTCAGCCAATGAATTGGGCAATATGTATGCGATGACCGGGACGAAATTTCGTGAAACGTCGTCGCTTGGGGAATTTGAGGAATTCGCCACGCTTATCAACGGGCGTCTGGGTGAGATCGTCACAACGAAGCGCGTCAAATTCAACGTTAAATCCACGCCCGGTGGCACGAGCACTTCGGTGGTCATGCAGACAAATTTTGAACAAGGCGAGGGCACCGAAACCTACACGTTCAGCGGGTCGGGCGAGGATATGCGGTTGGAAGGCTGGAATGTGAATTCGAACCGGTTGATGATCACTGCTGCCGAACTTGAACAGCTCAACACCTCGCAAGATGAGAGCGAAGCGGCCAATTAACGCGTTTTAGAGCGTCGCCTCAATTTAGAGCGTCGCCTCAATCGCGCGGGCGGCGGCCATGGGGTCGTCGGCGCGGCTGATCGGGCGACCAATGACAAGCACGCTGGCCCCGTCATCGCGCGCTTTTCGCGGGGTGACGACGCGTTTTTGATCACCCGTGCCAGAGCCGGCCGGTCGCAGGCCCGGAACCACGAAAAACCCGTCTTTCCATTGCTTGCGCACTTTGCCCACTTCCTGGCCCGAGCACACAATCCCATCGAGCCCCGCTTCATGCGCGAGTTCCGCCAGACGCATAACCTGCGCCTCGGCGCTGCCGCCGACGCCGGTTGCAGCAAGGTCGCTGGCATCCATGCTGGTCAGCGTGGTGACCCCGACCACTTTGCACCCTTCGGCCGCGGCGGCCTTGGCGTCCTCCATCATGGCGCGCCCGCCGCTGGCATGGACGGTGACGATCTTGGGTTCGTAGACATGGATCGCCTGCATCGCGCCGGCGACGGTGTTGGGAATGTCGTGAAATTTAAGGTCGAGGAAAATCGGCAGGCCCATATGGGCGATTTCATGCATGCCATGGGGGCCATGGGCACAGAAAAATTCCAGCCCCAATTTCACCCCGCCAATATGCGACTTGACCTTGTTGAGCAGCGCCTTGGCCGGCTCAATCTGAGGCACGTCGAGGGCGAGATAAACAGGGTTGCTCATGCTGATTTTTCGCCATTTGGAGTGAGAATGTCGTCCGGATTAGCCGCAGGAGCAACAGGCGCAGGGGCGGTGCCAGCTTGCGCAGATGCAGGCGAGCTGTCCGAACCTTGCGCCTGATCGATTGCGCTTCGCTGTGACAAAGCGTTGGATTTGATCGAGTTTTCAAGGCTGCGAATGCGCCGGCTCAGGCTCCATTTGACCCCGCGGTGATAGAGCCAGGTGGGGATGACACCCAGCAACCAGAACACCAGCGCAATGATCCCGACCGGCCAGTCAAACCCGACAGGGTCCTCTGATATCCAGATTTTGACCCTTTGCGGCTCACCGAAATTGATCAGCACGAAAATGGCGATGAACACCGCCAATAAAACCCACAAAATGGTCCGGACGATTTGCACTGCGATGGATCCCTTATAGTGGCAAAATCGATGTCGAGGTTAAGCCTTTTCGCGCCCAAGTCAAAGCCAACGGGCCCCGCAAAGCTGGCTTAGCCGAACACCCGCGCGAAGATCGTGTCGACATGTTTGAAATGGTATTCAAGGTCGAATTTCTCTTCGAGCTCTTCATTGCTGAGCGCGGCGGTCACTTCTTCATCACCCTTGAGCAGGTCAAGCAGCGAGAGCGTGCCGTTCGATTCCCACACCTTCATCGCATTGCGTTGCACCAGGCGATAGGCATCCTCGCGGCTAACCCCGGCCTGAGTGAGCGCCAGCAGCACGCGCTGCGAATGGACCAAGCCGCCCATGGCATCGAGATTGGCCTGCATGCGCTCTGGATAGACCAGCAATTTTTCCACCACACCGGTCAAGCGCGCCAGCGCAAAATCGAGAGTGATCGTCGCATCGGGGCCGATGAACCGCTCAACCGATGAGTGCGAAATATCGCGTTCATGCCACAGCGCCACATTTTCGAGCGCGGGCAGGGCATAGGCGCGGATCATGCGCGCTTGGCCGGTGAGGTTTTCGGTCAGGATCGGATTGCGCTTGTGCGGCATGGCCGATGAACCCTTTTGCCCTTTGGAGAAAAACTCCTCCGCCTCGAGCACTTCGGTGCGCTGCAAGTGGCGGATTTCAACCGCGAGCCGCTCGATCGAGCCCGCGATCACCGCGAGCGTTGCAAAATACATTGCGTGCCGGTCGCGCGGGATAACCTGGGTCGAAACCGGTTCAGGGCTCAGGCCAAGCTGCTCGGCGACATAGGCTTCAACCTCGGGGTCGATATTGGCAAAAGTGCCCACGGCCCCGGAAATGGCGCAGGTCGCCACCTCTTTGCGCGCCGCAATCAAGCGCTCGCGGCACCGGTCAAATTCGGCATAGGCCTGCGCCAGTTTGAGCCCGAAAGTCACCGGTTCGGCGTGGATCCCGTGGCTGCGTCCGATTGTGGGGGTGAATTTGTGTTCCTCGGCGCGCATTTTGATCGCGGCGAGCAGCGCATCGATATCTTCGAGCAGAATGTCGGTTGACCGCGCCAGTTGCACAGCCAGCGTTGTGTCGAGCACATCGGAGCTGGTCATGCCCTGATGCATGAAGCGCGCTTCATCGCCGACCTGTTCTGCAACCCAGGTCAAAAATGCGATGACATCATGCTTGGTCACCGCCTCGATTGCGTCAATCGCTTCGACATCGATGGTCGGGTTGGTCGCCCACCAATCCCACAGCGCCTTGCCCGCGCTGGCCGGGACCACGCCCATTTCGCCCAGTTTCTGGGTCGCGTGCGCTTCGATCTCGAACCAGATGCGATATTTCGCCTCTGGCTCCCAGAGGGCGGTCATTGCGGGGCGGGCATAACGGGGGACCATGGAACGGTGCTTTCTTACAAATGGGGTTGAAACGAACCTGTTGCACGCGCGGCTATGCGCGCAAAGCGCGCTTGGCAAGGGTTAGCTTTGCGCTATCACCTGTAACCCATACCTCTTTGCCCGCGAAACAGGGGGCAAGGAGGAGCATCCATGTCCAACCCCGCGCCACAGGCACAGGGCCCAAGCGGCCAGCCTAATCCCATGCCAAACGCCCCGCACAAGCGGTTGCAGGAAGAACGGTTTTCGCCCTTTTGGCGGGTCACTGTGCGGCGGTGGACCAAATGGTATCTTGAGGGGACCGAGACATTTTGGCCGTTCACTGATCTGGCCATCCGCTTCTTTGTTGCCTTGTGGTTCTTGCGTTCGGGCCTGGTGAAAGCGGCCGATTGGGAAACCGCGCTCTATCTTGCGACCAACGAATATCCGGTTTCATTCATGAGCCCGGCCAATGCCGCGGCAATCGGGCTGGGGATTGAATTGGTCGGTCCGGTTTTGTTGCTTCTGGGTTTCTTTACCCGTCCGGCGGCTTTGGCGATGGCGGCTTTGACGCTAATCTCGCAAGCGGTCTATGTCCCGACCACCACCAATTTGATCGTGGGTGCGATACTGGTCTGGTATGTGTTCAACGGCCCTGCTGCCTTTTCGCTCGACCGGGCATTGGCGAGCGGGTTCAAGAACAGCGCGCTGCCCTTGGCCCGCCCGGTGGTCAGGATCGCCGAATTTTCCCGCGAACATATCGCCCCGATTGTGATGGCGATTTTACGGATCTGGTTGGGGGTCACCTTGCTGGCCTATGCCGGCGTGATCGAGCCGCCGGTAATGGTGCGAAACTGGCTGCCGGAAATGATTTTTTCCGGCTTTCCCAAATGGCTGGCGATTGTATCGGCGGTGTTCTTCTTCACCGGTTTTGGCGCAGTGATTGTCGCTTATGGTCTGTTCGCCGCGATCGCGCTGTTTATGGCCACCGATGCGCATCCCAATATCACTTTGTTCCCATTCCTGTTTCTGGGCATTTACGAGGCCAAGGGAGCAGGGGTGTTCTCAGCCGACCGTGCGATCCTCAAATGGCTTGAGGCGAACATATTGTTCGATCGTGATTACAACGACATTCCCGACCATTGGCCCCATATTGTGGTGGTCGGGGCCGGCTTTGGCGGTCTGGCTGCGGTTGCGCGGCTGAAACGTTTGCCGGTGCGCATCACGCTGCTCGACAAACGCAATTATCACCTGTTCCAACCTCTGCTCTACCAAATTGCAACCGCGACGCTCAATCCGGCTGATATCGCCGCCCCGATCCGCAGCCTGTTTCGCGCCGATGGCAATGTCCGGGTGCTGCAAGGCGAGGTGAGCGCGATTGATAAAGATGCCCGGCGGGTGACATGCGCGAATGGACAGGCGCTCGATTATGACCGGCTGGTCCTCGCCACGGGTGCAACGCACAGCTATTTCGGGCGCGATGAATGGGGGCCGTATGCGCCGGGTTTGAAAACCATCGAGGACGGCGTGGCCGTGCGGGCAGAGATTTTGGGCGCGTTCGAAGCCGCCGAGGCAAGCGATGATCCTGAACGGATCAAGAGATTGCTGACTTTCGTGGTGGTGGGCGCGGGGCCAACCGGGGTCGAATTGGCCGGTGCGATTGCCGAACTCGCCAAGGTCAATGTGGCGCGCGAATTTCGCACGATTGATCCGGCCAGCGCGCGGGTCATTCTGGTCCAATCGGGCGAACGTGTCCTGCCCGCTTTCCCGCCCAGCCTCTCGGATGAGGCAATGGAGGCGCTTGAGGCGCTGGGTGTGGAAATCCGGCTTGGCGGGCGCGTGACCGAAATCGCCGAGGCGCATGTCCGCATTGGCGATGACACAATGATCGAAACCGAGACGGTGTTGTGGGCGGCCGGTGTGGCGGCCTCGCCGGCGGCGCGATGGTTGGGGGCGAGCGCGGATCGTGCCGGCCGGGTCGAGGTGAACGCAACGATGCGCGTACTCGATGCGCAAGGCGCCGCGATTGAGGATGTATTTGCAATCGGTGACACCGCGGCCAGCGCGGCGTGGGAGGGCAGGCCCGTTCCCGGTCTTGCCCCCGCGGCCAAACAAGCGGGCGCCTATGTCAGCCGCGTGATCGAGGCCGAATTGCTGGGCAAGCCATGTCCGGGGCCGTTCGTCTACAATCACCAAGGCAGCCTTGCGACAATTGGCCGCAAATCGGCGGTGGCTGATTTTGGCAAGTTCAAGATTTCCGGCGCTCCGGCCTGGTGGTTATGGGGTCTTGTCCATGTCGGCTTCTTGACCGGTGCCCGCAACCGCGTGACCGTGATGATCAATTGGACGTGGAGCTTTTTTGCCAACCATTCCGGCGTGCGATTGATCACACAGCCGGCCGGCGACCGCGCCTCGACGCCTGACTAGATCAGCCCCTTGGCGCGCAGGCTGACATGGCCCTCGCGCCCGACAATCACATGGTCGTGGACTGTCACGCCCAGCAACCGGCCCGCTTCGGCGATTTTGCGGGTCACCTGAATATCGGCGCGGCTGGGCTCGGGATTGCCCGAGGGGTGGTTGTGCACCAATATCAACGCGCTCGCGCCGACATCCATCGCTTTGCGGATCACCTCGCGCGGGTGGATTNNCGCCTCGTCGATGGATCCATCGCCCACATGGTGATCATCGATCAATCGGTTCTTGGCATCNAGATACAANACCCGCACCCGCTCGACAGTTAAATGGGCCATGTCAGTGGTGAGGTAATCGAGCAGAGCCTGCCAACTGCTCAGCAGCGGTTTCTCCACCAGCTGCGCCCTTGTCATCCGGCGCGAGGCGATCGCCACCGCTTTGAGTGCGGCCGCGCTTGATTGGCCCAGCCCCTTGACCTGTTGCAAGGCGCGCGGATCGGCATTGAGCACGCCGGCAAGCGAGCCGAAATGCGCGATCAACGCCTTGGCGAGAGGTTTTGTGTCGCCGCGCGGGATCGAGGCGAACAGCAAAAATTCGAGCACTTCATAATCGGCAAGCGCCTCCGCCCCGCCTTTGAGCAGGCGTTGGCGCAACCGTTCGCGGTGGCCGATCCCGGCATGTTTGCCCGAATCCGAACCGTTCACCTGTGCGCGGCCAGCGCGGCGATCATCACCAAAATCAAAGCTGTCATCAGATTGTGGCACTGGTGCGCTTTGCCCCCTTACTACCCCCGCAAACGCCCAAAAGGCAGATGCGTTATGCGCGGCTTGCGCGTTGAAGACAATTGCCTTTGCCATGCGATCCGCGCAAATAAAGAAACGTTTATGACGGTTGCCGACTTGCCATCCGATAATCGCGCCGATGATGATGGCGCGGCGTATGATGCGCCCGCGAATGCTGGCGAGGGTAAGGGCGCGCGCGGTTTGCGGGCCATATGGCCATCGCGTTGGCGCTGGCGGATTGCGCTCGCGGTCTTGGTTATAGCCGCTCTGGTGCTGATAACGGCATGGCTGGGGCGCGAGCGGATTGCGCAAAATATGATCGATGAGGGGCTGGCGCAATATGGGCTTGAGGCGCGCTATGACATTGTTGCGATTGGCCCCGCCGAGCAGGTGATCGCCAATTTGGAAGTGGGCCCGGCAGGCGCGCCCGATTTCACCGCGCGGCAGATCGTGATTGACATTGATTATCCCTTTGGCGTGCCCGGAATTGGCGGCATCGCGCTCGATCAGCCGCGTCTTTATGGCCAGATCAAGGATGGGCGGGTCAGTTTCGGATCGCTCGATCAGGTGGTCTATTCGCAAGGCGAGGGGGCAGGGGGCCTGCCCGCGATTGACCTTGATATCGATGATGGCCGCGCCCTGATCGACAGCTTGTATGGCCCGGTCGGGATCAAATTGGCCGGGTCGGGGCGGCTCGATGATGGATTTGCCGGTATCCTGGCGGCGACCGCGCCGGGATTTGGGCTTGATGATGAAACGCCCGGTCAAGATGGCGAGGCGCCGCGCCAAGGCGCGGGTTTGTGCAAGGCCCAAACCGCCACGCTCTATGGCGCGATATCGAGCGCGGATGGGCGGTTGCAATTTGATGGTCCGGCGCGGCTGGGCCAAGTGCAATGTGCAGGGGTGACGCTGGCCAAGGCGGATATTGCCGCGCGCCTCTTTGTCTCCGAGGATTTCTTGGTGGTCGATGGCGATCTTGGCCTCGATGCAGCGCAGATGAGCTATGGCGGCAGCGATATCGCAAGGCTGGGCGGGACCGGCAAATTTTTGTGGCGGTTCGGGGGTGGCAATGGCCGGGTGGTCGATTTCGACCACGATTTCACCGCTAACGATCTGCGCAGCGAATATGGCGATGTGGGGGCGATCAACGCCAAGGGCAGCCTGCGCGTAACCGATGATCTGAAGCGGACCGAATGGGGCGCAATAATCACCGGATCGCAAATGACGATTGGCCTGACCGCGATGCAGCCTCTGCGCGATTTTGCCGCCGGCGGCGAGGGGCTGTTTCTGGCCGAATTGGCGCAGCGTTTCGATAGCGGGCTGACCACGGCATTGGCCGGGGGAGAGGCGGTGGCCGATGTGACGCTGCGCCGTGATGATGATGGCGTGCGNGTGAACATCCCCCAAGCGCGGCTGCGCAATGGTGCGGGCGAGGATGTGTTGGCGCTGTCAC
The DNA here is from genome assembly GCA_013214365.1 of Erythrobacter sp. Taxonomy (GTDB): domain Bacteria; phylum Pseudomonadota; class Alphaproteobacteria; order Sphingomonadales; family Sphingomonadaceae; genus Erythrobacter. The sequence continues at coordinate 16,739 of JABSPI010000007.1, read as the reverse complement.
GGGTCAATTATGCCCACAGCTATGCCGATACAGATAGCGGCGGCGATGGCGTCGACCTCGATCGATTGAGCGGCAATATCCGCACCGGCGGCGCCGATCTGCCCACCATTACCGGCCGGATGGAACAAGGCGCGGGCGAGGCCAGCGTGTTTCGGTTGTCGATGGATGAATATCGCGCCGGCCAAAGCAGCCTTGAAATTCCGCGCATGGATGTGCGCCAGGATGCCCGCGGCCGCATCACCTTCACAGGGGATCTGCGCGCCGGTGGCCCGGTGCCCGGCGGTACTATCAGCGCGCTCGATCTGCCGATTGATGGCAATTGGTCCGGGGCGGCGGGGCTGGAGCTGGGCCGGAGATGCGCGAATGTGCGGATCGGGGCGCTCGAATATGGACAGACCACGCTCGCGGATCAGGCGATCACCTTGTGTCCCGATGCAGGCGGCGCGATGCTGCGATATCGTGAGCGGTTGGAGGTTGCCGCCATTGGCGAGGGGGTCGATATCGCCGCGATGATGGGCGACAGCCCCGCGCGCCTCACTGCGCAGCGTATGGAGCTGCGTTATCCCGGCCCGTTTGCGCTGACCGGGCTTGAGACACAAATCGGAGAGGCCGGTGACACCGCTCGTCTCGCGATTGAAACTATCACTGGTGAAGCGGGATCAGCAGGCGATGCCGCGCAAATGTTGGGCGGACGTTTTTCCGGCGGGGTCGCGGCGCTGGGTCCAGTGCCGCTCGACATGACCGATATGGCCGGCGCATGGCAATTTACAGATGGCGCGCTGCGTATCAGCGAGGGTGCCTTTATCCTGTCCGATCCGCCCGATCAGGCGTTCGAGGGCCGGGCGCGGTTCGAACCGCTGCTCGCCAATAATGCGACACTGGTTCTGGCCGATGGAGTGATCCGCGCGCAAAGCGATCTGCTGCATCCGCAAAGCGGCGCCTTGATCAGCGCCGTCACAATCGAACACGATCTGGATCAAGGGGCAGGGCGCGCCGATCTGGCGGTGCCCGGGATTGAATTCACCCGCGCGCTCCAGCCGGTTGATCTGTCGCTTTTGATGGGCGGCTATATCGCTGATGCAAGCGGCAGCATTGCCGGCAATGGCGAAATCACATGGCGCGGTGAGGAGATCGAAAGCAGCGGCACATTCGGGTCCGAGGATTTAAGCTTTGCCGCAGTGTTCGGCCCGGTCGAAGGGGTGCGCGGCGAGGTGACATTCACCGATCTCCTCGCGCTCACCACCGCGCCATCGCAAGTGATCGAAGTGGGGTCGATCAATCCCGGGGTCGAGGTGCTGGGTGGCCGCATTGTGTTTGCGGTGGAGGATCGCACCCGGGTGACACTCGAAGATGCGCGCTGGCCGTTTATGGGCGGGGAATTGATCCTTCAGCCCGCCACGCTCGATTATGGCGGGGGATATGGCCAAAATTACGTGTTCGAGATCGTCGGGCTCGATGCGGCGAGTTTTGTGGCGCAGATGGAGCTGACCAATTTTGATGCCGCTGGCACGTTTGATGGCACCATTCCGGTGTTCTTCGATGCGCAGGGCAATGGTTCGATCAATGGCGGATTGCTGATCGCGCGTCAGCCCGGCGGCAATATCGCCTATATCGGCGAGCTGGTTTACGAAGATATGGGCGAGATGGCGAATTTCGCCTTCCAATCCTTGCGCTCGCTCGATTTTAGACAAATGAGCGTCGAATTGAACGGCGAGCTGGCCGGTGAAATCATCACCAAATTCCAATTTGACGGGGTCAGCCAGGGCGAAGGGGCGGCTGAAAACTTCATCACCCGGCGGCTGGCTCGATTGCCGATCCGGTTCAATATCAATGTGCGCTCCGATTCCTTCAGCCAACTCGCCACAGTGGTGAGAGGGTATTCCGACCCCACCGTGTTCGACAATGACGCGATCCGCCGGGCATTGGGGCTGGGCGGTACGGCGGTGGCGCCGCCCGAACCCACACCCACACCATCACAAGTGACAGACGCCCCCAAGCCTCCAGATGACCCGGATTTGAGGGGCGATCCCGGCGATGCCCAGCGGCGCCCCGAGCCCGACCTCCAAGATAATGAACCCTCCGTTCAACCTCCAGAAAGCGATTGAATGCCATGAGAGAGCCGAAATTGACCCGCGAAACCGATATGGCCAAGGTTACGAACCGCACAATCATTGCCCATATCGGACCCTCGCATGGCGCACAGATCAATCGGGCAAATGGGCCGCGAACGGAGCAGATGGTGACACCGCGACCGGACAGGGCACAGATTTTTGACCGGGCAACGGGTGCGCAGGTGAGGCAAGCGGGCCGGTTGATTGTGGCGGGATGTACGGCCGCGGCCTTATCGGCATGCGTCAACCTGACCGCGCCGGACCAACCGATTGTGATTGAGCTGAATATCAATATTCAGGCCGAAGTGCTCTATCGTTTGGCTGATGATGCGAATGAGACGATTGATGAATATGCCGAGCTGTTTTGAACCGGCGTGGGCCAGATGACCCGGGAAATGTGGAAGGACGAGAGAAAATGACTGCGATTCGAAACTCGGTATTGGCCGGGATGGCCGCCATGGTCGTGGCAACCGGCTTTGCCACGCCCGCAGCCGCGCAGCGCGACCCCGCTTATGCCGCGGCGCGCGCCAATGGGACCGTGGGCGAACAGACCGACGGCTATCTGGGCATTGTCGGGGCGGAAACGCCGCAATTGCGCGATTTGGTCAACAATATAAATATCCGCCGGCGCGCAGTGTATACGCGTCAGGCGCGCGAGCATAATGCGACCTTGAATGAGTACGCGACCACGGCCGGATGTGCCGCAATTGCGCGCACATCGCCGGGTGAGAAGTATCAGGCGCCCGATGGAAGCTGGAAAACCCGCACCGCCCAGCCGCCCGAGCGACTGTCGATTTGTCCTTGAAGATGGCATAGCTCTCAACCCGATATCGGGCCGAAAATTTCGGGTAAGTGTGCGTAAAAACATGGGCTTGCTGGGCTGTTGTGGGGCGCGATCCGGCCGTTGGCGGGGCGCCCGGCGCGCATTTGGGCGGATCTGCGCGCAATCTATGATGCGCAAAACAGCAACACCCCACCATTGACTCCAGAATCACCCTCTTCTATCGGGCACACGCCCTTGGCGGGCACCTTGTTGCTGCGTGCACAAAATCCCCTTGGGCTTGCCCCGAAAGGAAGCGAGCATGAGTGACAAGAAACCCGCCCGAGAATCCATCGCCGAGGATGCGCGTATCGATGCACTCGAAGAGCGGTTAAACGCCGCACGCGAGCGCGAAGATCAACGCAACCGATCGCAGGTACAAGGCACTGATGCGAATTATCGCAGCGGGAACCGGGTACTGGCTGATCTGCTTGGTGGGATCATCGGAGGCAGTGTGATCGGGTGGGGCTTTGATGCCCTTTTCGGAACTCTGCCATGGGGTCTGTTGGTTGGCCTGTTCTTCGGGATCGCGGTGGCCTTCAGGAACATTATTCGTGCGGCAAACAACGTCCCCAAGGACCCGTCATAGGTCCACGTAAAACGGGGACGTTTTAACAAGTATCAGGGATACAAGAGATCGTGGCAGCCGAAGAAGGCAAAGTCGATCCGATGAAGCAGTTCAAGCTCGAGCCGATGTTCGGTTCGGAGAACTGGCCCAACATCGCAGGCATCGACATCACTTTCACCAATTCCGCAATGTGGATGTTGATCACCACGGTTTTGCTGTGGATCTTCGTCTATGGCGGGATGAAGCGCGAGCTCGTGCCCGGCCGGTGGCAGATGGCGGTGGAGACCTTCACCGGTTTTATCGACGATATGCTGGAAGCCAATGTGGGCAAAGAAGGGCGCAAATATGTGCCTTATATCTTCAGCCTGTTCATGTTCATCTTGTTCGGCAACCTGCTGGGCTTGCTGCCGGTTGGCCTTGCATTCCTGCACCCGTTCACTTTCACCAGCCACTTCACCGTCACCGGCGTGTTGGCGATTATCAGCTTCTCGATCGTGCTGATCGTGGGCTTCTGGAAGCACGGCATCAAATTTTTCACCCTGTTNGTGCCGCATGGCACGCCGGGTCCGATGATCCTGCCGATCGCTTTGATCGAGTTTTTCTCGTTTATGATCCGCCCGTTCAGCCTCGCGCTGCGTTTGTTTGTGGCGATGATGGCGGGCCACGTCCTGCTCAAGGTTCTCTCGAGCTTTGTCATGGACGGGCTCAATTACGGGATCGGCACCAGCCTGATCGTTGCGATCCCCAGCTTCGTGTTGATGATCGGCATCAGCGCGCTCGAAATTCTGGTCGCAGGCATCCAGGCCTACGTCTTTGCACTGCTCACGTCGCTGTACATCAACGACGCAGAGCACCTTCACTGATTTTCACAACTTACCATTCCAACAGTTCAGATTTTTAAGGAGTTTTTAAAATGGAAGCAGAAGCAGCCAAGCTCGTCGGCGCAGGCCTCGCAGCAATCGGTGCCGGTATGGCAGCGATCGGCGTGGGTAACGTCTTTGGTTCATTCCTCGAAAGCGCTCTGCGCAATCCGGGCGCCGCTGACGGTCAGCAAGGCCGTCTGTTCATCGGCTTCGCCGCAGCTGAGCTTCTCGGCCTGCTGGCGTTCGTCGTCGCGATGATCCTGATCTTCGTCGCCTAAACCAATTCTCTAACCGGTCGGTTGGTTGTCCGACCGGCCGGTTAGCTGTTTTTCGAAAAGTCTCACGGGACCCAGTCCATGCCCCAGATAGACCAACTTGACGCCTTCACCACGAGCCAGATCTTCTGGGTCCTGATCTTCTTTGGCATCACCTTTTTTGTCATTGGCCGCGGGATGGTTCCCAAGGTGATGAGCACGGTGGCGCTGCGCGATGAGCAGATTTCCAGCGATCTCACCGCCGCTCAGGCTGCACGCGATGCCGCCGACGAGCAGGAAGAGGCGTGGCGGGAGCGTGAAAACGCCAACCGGGCCAAGGCACAAGGTCTTATCGCAGACGCCAAGGCCAAGGCCGCCAGCGCGTCCGAGGCCAAGCTCGCCAAGGCGCAAGAGCGGCTCGATGCCAAACTTGTGACTGCCGAAGGCGAGATCGAGGCCGCGCGCACCGCTGCAATGGCCGAGGTGGAAACCGTCGCCGCAGAAGCAACCCAAGACATTGTCGCCCGCCTTGCCGGTGCCAAAGTCGACAAGCGGACCGCACGGTCTGCTGTGAAGAAAGCGCTCGCCAATGGCTGATCTTTTCATGACATTCATCGCCGCTGGCGAAGGGCCCTCGGCTTTTGGTCTGCAGGATTATCAATGGGTATCGCTGTCGATGGCGGTGCTGATTGGTGTGATCATTTGGAAGAAGGTCCCCGGCATGATTGCTGGTGGGCTCGACGACAAGATCTCTGCGATCAAGCACCAGCTTGACGAAGCCAAGGCATTGCGCGCCGAGGCGGAAGCATTGCGCGACGAATATGCCGCCAAAATCGCCAGCGCCGAAAAGGATGCCGAGGCGATGATGGAAGGCGCTCAGCGTGAAGCCGATGCGATCCTGGCCAAGGCCGAAACCGACAGCGAAGCCATGGTGGCCCGCCGTCAGCGTATGGCCGAAGACAAAATCGCCGCAGCCGAGCGCGAAGCGATTGAAGGCGTGCGCGCCAGCGCCGCCAACGCCGCCGCCGCTGCATCGGGCGTGATCATCGCCAACAAGCATGATGGCGACGCGGATAAGGCTCTGGCCGACGAGATCATCGCCGCATTGTGATCGCGGCGCGGCGCTGCTCTATATGAGCGCGGCGATGCACGATATTCGAAAAGGGCGGCCCCTTCAGGGTCGCCCTTTTTGCTGCGCGCTCCTCTTGTGGTGAAGGCGCTCCCATGTTGGACGCTGGACACCGGACGCCGCGTATTACGTGCGGCCGAAGCCGGCTCAATCGCCCGGTTCGAACACCACCTTGCCCACCAATTCGCGCTTGGCCATGGCCTCGAACCCGGTGCGCCATTGCGACAGCGGCAATTGCGCGCCCACTGCGGGATGGATGCGGCCCGCTTCGGCCAATTCGCGGATCGCCCGTTTGATCGCGCCCCCGCGCTCGGGGAAGCGCCGGGCATATTCGCCCGCGCGCAGGCCCACAATCGAAAAGCCCTTGATCAACGGGATATTGGTGGCGATTTGCGGGATGCGGCCGCTGGTAAAACCCACCAGCAACAATTGCCCGGCAAAGGTGACGCAGCGTGTGCATTCATCGAACACATCGCCGCCGACATTGTCGAACACAATATCGCACAGCCTGCCATCGGTGATCGCTGATATCTCTTCGCGGAAACGCCCCTCGGATATGATCGTATGGTCAGGCGCGGCGAGGGCGGTGATCGCCTCGCGCTTGCCCGCAATACCTGTGGCCGCGATCGTTGTGGCGCCCAAGGCATTGGCGAGGTCCACCGCCGCAAGGCCCACACCGCCGCTGGCCCCGGTGACCATGACGCTTTGCCCGGAGCGCAGCCCGCACAATTCGACAAGGCCGGTGTAAGCGGTGGAATAGGCCGCGCCCATGGCGGCCCCTTGCGCGTAAGAGAAATTGCTCGGCACATGCGACAGGCCGCGTGCAGGCAGGCTGGCGATTTGGGCAAAAGCGCCGGTTTTGTTGCCGCCCATCACCCGGTCGCCGGGCTGAAAGCCGCTATCCGCGTCCGCCTCGATCACTTCGCCTGCGCATTCCAGACCGCTGATGAAAGGCAGGCCGGGTTTGAATTGATACGCGCCCCGCGTCATCAACAGGTCGGGAAAGTTGAGCGAGGCGGCGTGCACGCGCACCAGAACCTCGCCTTCATTGCGGGTCGGGGCGGGGGTCTCAACCAGTGAGACGCCCGATAAATCCTCGCTCAAAGCGTCAACGCGCAGCGCCTGCATGGCTTAAAAATTGTCCTTGCCCGCGCGCAAAGCGGCGAAGGTTTCATGCGGCGCATCACCGCCCCATTTGGCGATAATCGCGGGATCATCGGCGCGCAGGAACGGATTGGTGGCAAGCTCGCGGGAGAGCACAGTGGGCACGGTCCATTCGCCGCGCGCGCGCTTGGCGGTGATCTCTTCGATATAGGCTTCGAGCGCGCTATTGCCCGGATCGGCATGTTGCGCGAATTTGGCGTTGGCCTCGGTGTATTCATGCGCGCAATACAAGGTTGTTGCCGTGGGCAGGCGGCGAATGCGATCAAGGCTCGCCCAAAATTGCTTGGGCTCGCCTTCGAACATCCGGCCACAGCCCAGCGCAAACACGCTGTCGCCGACAAAGGCGATGCCCTCTTCGACCACGTGGAAGGCGACATGGCCGTTTGTGTGGCCCGATACATCGATCACATCGGCGCGGTGTTCGCCCAGATTGACGATATCGCCATGCGCCACGACCCGGTCGATGGGGGAGAGTTTCTCAACCTCTTTGGGGGCCAGCACGCGCGCGCCGGTGGCCTCGATGATCTCGACATTGCCGCCCGCATGGTCGGGGTGCCAATGGGTGTTCCAGATATGGGTGATGGTCCACCCCTTCGCCTCGGCCTGTTTGAGATATTCCTTGGCATCGGGGGTGTCGATTGCGGCGGTTTCGCCGGTCACCGAATTGTGCAGCAAATAGCCGTAATTGTCGGACAAGCAGGGAAATTGATGGACGCTAAGCATGCAGGAAGGCTCCTCTCTCGCCGGCAAGGTTACTCTTGCTTGGCGCATGTGAAAAGGCCCGCCTGCATCGCTGCAGACGGGCCTTTCCTGAATTGATCAAGGCCGGTTGGCTATTGCACCCGGCGCTTGAGGGGCTGAGACGATCAGTCTTCTTTGCCCTTGAGAGCTTCGCCCAGAATATCGCCCAGCGATGCGCCCGAATCGGACGAACCGAACTGCTGCACTGCTTCTTTCTCTTCGGCGATCTGACGCGCTTTGATCGAGAAGTTGGGCTTTTTCGAACGGTCGAAACCGGTGACCATTGCGTCGACCTTGGCGCCAACCTGGAAACGGTCAGGACGCTGCTCGTCGCGGTCGCGGCCGAGATCCGAACGCTTGATGAAGCCGGTCGCGCCATCGTCGCCAACCTGAACTTCGAGGCCGCCATCGCGAACTTCGAGAACAGAAACGGTGACGGTCTGACCCTTGCGCAGCGAACCAGCGGCGGCTGCACCTGCTTCGGTCGGAGCGCCTTTTTCGAGCTGCTTCATGCCGAGGCTGATACGCTCTTTCTCAACATCGACGTCGAGAACGACGGCTTTGACTTCTTCACCCTTGCGGTGCAGCGCCAGCGCGTCTTCGCCCGAAATGCCCCATGCGATGTCGGACATGTGGACCATGCCGTCGACGTCGCCATCGAGGCCGATGAACAGGCCAAACTCGGTGGCGTTCTTGACTTCGCCGGTGACTTCGGTGCCCACCGGATGCTTCTCGGCGAACTCGTCCCACGGATTGCGCTGAGCCTGCTTGAGGCCGAGCGAGATGCGACGCTTGTCGCTGTCGACTTCGAGAACCATGACTTCGACTTCCTGGCTGGTCGAAACGATTTTGCCAGGGTGGACGTTCTTCTTGGTCCAGCTCATCTCGGACACGTGGACCAGGCCTTCAATGCCAGCTTCCAGTTCAACAAAGGCACCATATTCGGTGATGTTGGTGACGTGACCCGACAGCTTCATGCCAACCGGATATTTCGCAGCAACGCCATCCCATGGATCGCTTTCGAGCTGCTTCATGCCGAGGCTGATACGCTGGGTTTCGGCGTTGATGCGCACGATCTGAACCGTCACGGTGTCGCCGATGGCGATCACTTCGCTGGGGTGGTTGACGCGCTTATAGCTCATGTCGGTGACGTGGAGCAGGCCATCAATGCCGCCCAGATCAACGAACGCACCGTAATCGGTGATGTTCTTGACCACACCGTCGATCACTTGACCCTCGGCCAGCTTGTCGATCAGCTCGCTGCGCTGTTCGGCGCGGGTTTCTTCGAGGACAGCGCGGCGCGAGACCACGATATTGCCACGACGACGGTCCATTTTGAGGATCTGGAAGGGTTGGGGCACTTCCATCAAAGGCGTGACATCGCGCACCGGGCGGATGTCGACCTGGCTGCCGGGCAGGAAGGCCACAGCGCCGTCGAGATCGACGGTGAAGCCACCTTTGACGCGGCCAAAGATGCGGCCTTCGACGCGCTTGCCTTCGCCAAATTCGTTTTCGAGCTTGTCCCAGGCGGCTTCGCGGCGGGCGCGGTCGCGGCTGAGCATGGCTTCGCCATCGGCGTTTTCGACGCGGTCGACATAAACTTCGACTTCGCCGCCCACGGTCAGGCCGTGATCGTCATCGCCGCGGGAAAATTCTTTGAGATTGACGCGGCCTTCGCTTTTGAGGCCCACATCGATGACAGCGTAACCGTTTTCGATTGCGGTGATGGTGCCCATAACAACGCGGCCTTCAAAGCCTTCGTCGCCGGCGCCGCCGAGCTGTTCGTTAAGCAGCGCTTCGAAATCGTCGCGCGTGGGGTTAGGGTTGGTTGCCATAAGGTTGGCGTATCCTGTTTTCGTTTTGCTACCGGCCACCGGTTGATCCGGGGTCTTTTACCGTCGCTGGCGCACTATTGCGCAAGAATACGGGGCAAGAGGCCGATCTCTCCGCAGAGCCGAATGCCGCTGCGAAGGTCCTGTCAATCCAAGAGATCAAGAGAACGGGCGCGCGCCTAGGCCAAACCGGTGCGAAAGGCAAGGATTTTCGCCCGCAACGCCATGTCGTCGGGCGATCAAACGGCGCTGCGATTGGCCAATGTCTGCTCAACCGCTTCAAGCACGGTTTCAAATGCCTGTTCGCGGTCGAATTGGGTGGTGTCGATCACCAAAGCGTCAAGCGCAGGTTTGAGCGGGGCATCGGCGCGGTTGATATCGCGGGCATCGCGCGCGGCAATATCCTTCTCGATTGTGGCAAGAGTGATCGCTGCCTCACCGCCATTTGCTTGTCCGCTTACTTCCAGCCAGCGCCGGCGCGCGCGTTCGGCAACGCTGGCGGTGATGAACAATTTTACCTCCGCATCGGGGGCAATCACCGTGCCGATATCGCGCCCGTCAAGCACCGCGCCGCCCGGTTGCTCGGCAAAGGCGCGCTGCCGCTTGAACAGCGCCTCTCGCACTTGCGGGTGGACTGATACCTGGCTGGCCAGCGATCCGGTCGCCTCAGCGCGTAAAATCGCATCATCGAGCAATGTGTCGGGAAAGGCGCAGGCCGCCAAGGCATCGCCCGGATCGCCCGGATCGCCCCCGTTTAGCGCCACTTGCCGTCCAACCGCGCGGTAGAGCAGGCCGGTGTCGAGATGCGGCACCCCGAAATGCGCGGCCAAACGCTTGGCGATCGTGCCCTTGCCCGATGCGGTGGGGCCATCAACGGCGATGATCATGAAAACGTATCCCTTATTCTGGCCGGGGTCATGGCGGTGTTTTCGCGTTTGCGCCAGCGTGCATGCAGCGCATACAGCCCGATGCTCGCCGCGGCCAGATTGACGCTCAGGGATGGCCAGTCAATGCGCCAATTGTTCCAAAACAGAGATGATCCCACCGCAAACCCATACAGCGCGAGAGCGGCCATCACCCGGCGGCCGAGGCGCGTGCGGGCGCGAACCGGCGCAACCAAAGACGATATCAGGCGTGCAATGCGGCGGATCATTTGTCTGATTGGGCGCCTGATTGGGCGGTGCTTGCAGGATTTGTTTGTGGGCTGGATGTGGGGCTGGTTGCGGCTTTGCTGCGCACCGCTTTGGCAATTCCAAACACTGCAATCGCGGCCCAAAACCCCTCCAGCACCAGGCTTGGCCAATTGGTGTGGACCAGCAGGCTAACCGTGAGCAGCGCGGCCCCGGCCAGATTGGTGCCGTGCAGGATAAACGGATTGGGCGCATCGACATAGGTCAAATAGGCATAGGCGCCGATGATGCAGGCGGTGCCGACAAAACCTATTGCCGCGTAGATATCGAGCGCCTGTGTCATTTGAACGTCTCCACATCCTTCTCCCGCTGGCGTTCAGCGCGTTTTTTGCGCCCTTTTTCGCGCGCTTCTTGCCGCACCCAGATCAAAAAACCCGCAACCGGCATGTAGATCGGCAGCACGAGAAAAATCTTCAGATTGATTGGCTCGCCATGAACAACATAGTTCCAAAGCACGATGCCAAGTAGGATTATACCGGCTAAAATGGAGTTCCAGATAATTTTCTGCTTCATTGCGCCGGCCTTATCTGTCGCCCTCATTCCCCGCCTTTGCGAGCAATTCCATGAAGTTGGGAAAGCTTGTTGCGATCGGGGCAATGTCGTCGATTTCGACCCCGTCGCGGCTCACAAGGCCGGCAATCGCCATGCTCATCGCGATGCGGTGGTCGAGATGGGTTGCAACAGGGGCATTGGCCGTCCCGCGCAGCGGCGTGCCCCCGGTGCCGTGAATGGTGAGGCCGTCTTCGCGTTCCTCCACCATAGCGCCAGCGGCCTCTAAGGCGGCGGCCATGACCGCGATGCGATCGCTTTCCTTGACCCGCAATTCTTCGAGCCCGGTGGTGCGCGTGGTCCCCTGGGCGAGCGCAGCGGCCACAAACAGGACGGGAAACTCATCCACCATGCTGGGCACGATATCGGGATCAACATCGACCCCTGTCAAAACGCTGTGGCGCACGCGCAGGTCCGCGACCGGTTCGCCGCCCACTTCGCGCAGGTTCAATTCCTCGATCCGCGCGCCCATCTGTTTGAGCACGGTGACAATCCCGGCGCGGGTCGGGTTCAAGCCGACATTTTCGATCACCAGATCGCTGCCCGGGATGATTGCCGCGGCGACCATAAAGAACGCAGCAGAGGACGGATCGCCCGGAACCACCACATCCATGGGCTGCAAATCGGCCTCGCCATGCACACCGATGACGCGTTCGCCATTTTCTTCGCCGATTTCGAGTGTGGCCCCGAACCCGCGCAGCATGCGTTCGGTGTGATCGCGCGTTGCCACCGGTTCGATCACGCGGGTGATCCCCGGCGTGTTGAGCCCGGCGAGCAAAACCGCGCTTTTGACCTGCGCGCTGGCGATGGGCAGGCGATAGGTGATCGGAATGGCCGGATTAATCCCGCGCACCATCAAAGGCAAAGTGCCCCCGCGCGATGCCTCAAAGCTTGCCCCCATCTGCGACAGCGGGGTGATCACCCGGTTCATCGGCCGGCCCGACAGGCTGGCATCGCCGACAAATGTCGCGGTGATCGCATGGCTGGCGAGCAGGCCCATCATCAGCCGCGTCGAGGTGCCCGAATTGCCCATGTCGAGCGCGCGCTCGGGCTCGAGCAAGCTGCCGAGCCCCGCGCCATGGACGCGCCAAATGCCATCATCCGAGCGTTCAATTTGTGCGCCCAATTGCCGCATCGCCCCGGCGGTGGCCAAGACATCCTCGCCTTCGAGCAGGCCGGTGATGCAGCTCTCGCCCACGGCAAGGCCGGCAAACATCAAAGCGCGGTGGCTGATTGATTTGTCGCCGGGCACGCGCAAAGACCCGGTGAGCGGGGCGCTGGCAATGAAGCGATGGGGAGAAAAAACCGGTTCCATAATGCGGCGGTCTTTGACAGCGCGCCTCCCTTCTGGCAAGGCGCGCCGCGATTTAGCTCAAAGCCCGAAAAACCCGTGCGTGAGGGTCCCTCTTGCATGTGGCCGGGCCGGGCACCATAAAACCACGCTGACACATGCTCGCTTGATTGCGGGCCAGACCCAAGGATTTCACGCAATGCCCAAACCAGAATGGGGAACCAAGCGCACATGCCCGCAAACGGGTGAGCGTTTTTACGACCTCGGCAAAGACAATCCGGTGACCAGCCCCAATGGCCACCAATGGTATCCCGAGCCGGTGCTCAAGTCGAAGCAGCCGATTCCGTTCGAGGAAGCCGACAAGAAACCCAATGGCGAAGCCGATGCCGATCTGGGTGGGGATCAGGATGATGAACTCAAAGACATCGAGAACATCGATGACGAAGAAGATTCGCCTGATAATGACGTCGATCTTGGCGGCGATGATGACCTTGGTGTATCCAAGGGCAAAGGCGACGAAGAAGATCACGAGAATTAAGTCTTGCGTTTCTGAAGGGGCGGACTTAATGGACCGCCTCCGAGTGAAAACTCGAAAAAAACGGCTCTATCTGTGATAGAGTCACAAACGATGAGATGGGGCCTTAGCTCAGCTGGGAGAGCGCAACACTGGCAGTGTTGAGGTCAGCGGTTCGATCCCGCTAGGCTCCACCATCGAAACATATCAGGCGTTTGCGCCGGGATTTGATCCAAAATCCCGTTTGGTAAACACCGCACGCTGGCTGACGAGGTTTCGTCCGCCGGCGTTTTTCGCGTTCGGGATGTTCCCGGCATTTTGCAACTCGGGCTGACCGCCCGGGCGAGGAGTGGAAGTCTATGTTCGACAATCTGTCCGATCGCCTTGGCGGGGTGTTCGACCGGCTCAAAGGGCGCGGCGCGCTTAAAGAGCAGGATGTGCGCGATGCCATGCGCGAAGTGCGTGTGGCGCTGCTCGAGGCGGATGTCGCTCTGCCGGTGGCGCGCCGGTTCATCGATGCGGTCACCGAAAAGGCGGTGGGGCAAGATGTCCTGCGTTCGGTCACGCCGGGTCAGCAAGTGGTCAAGATCGTCCATGACGAATTGGTCGCGATGCTGTCGGGTGACGGCGAAGACGGCGCCGCAGACGCGATGGGCGAGGGGCTCAATTTCGAGGCCAAACCCCCGGTTGTGATCATGATGGTCGGCCTGCAAGGGTCGGGTAAGACGACCACGACCGCCAAGCTGGGCAAATTGATCCGCGAGCGTCACGGCAAGAAGGCGATGATGGCCTCGCTCGACGTGAACCGTCCCGCGGCGCAGGAACAGCTCGCCGTGCTGGGCGAACAGGTCGATGTGGCGACCTTGCCGATTGTCGCGGGCCAACAGCCGGTCGATATTGCCCGGCGGGCGATGGAATCGGCGCGCTTGCAGAATTTCGACGTGCTGCTGCTCGACACTGCGGGCCGGTTGCACGTGGATGAGGCCTTGATGGCCGAAATGAAGGCGGTGAGCCAGGTTTCGGCCCCGACCGAGGTTTTGTTGGTGGTCGATTCGCTCACCGGCCAAGACGCGGTCAATGTCGCGCAAAGCTTTAGCGGCGAAGTCCCTCTGACCGGTGTCGTATTGACCCGGATGGATGGCGATGCGCGCGGCGGTGCGGCCTTGTCGATGCGCGCGGTCACCGGCAAGCCGATCAAATTTGCCGGTACCGGTGAAAAGCTCGACGCGATCGAAACCTTCCGCCCCTCCAGCGTCGCCGACCGTATTTTGGGCATGGGCGATGTCGTCAGCCTGGTCGAAAAGGCCGCGGCAACGATCAAGGAAGAAGAGGCCGCCAAGCTCGCCGAGAATTTCGAGAAGGGCAAATTCGACCTCAACGACCTGCGCATGCAATTGCAACAGATGCAGAATATGGGCGGTCTGGGCATGCTGGCCGGGATGATGCCGGGCATGAAAAAGGCCAAGCAGGCCATGGCCGCCGCCGATATGGACGACAAGGTTCTGGTCCATATGGACGCGATCATTGGTTCGATGACGGCCAAGGAACGCGCCAATCCCGCGCTGATGAACGCCAAGCGCAAGAAACGCGTGGCCGCGGGCAGCGGGACCGATGTGCAAGCGGTCAACAAATTGCTCAAAATGCACAAGGAAATGAGCCGCGCGATGAAGCAGCTCAGGAAAATGGGCGGGCTCAAAAGCCTCGCGGCGATGTTCGGCGCGGGCGGTGGCGGCGGCATGCCGCCGGGCATGGGCGGCGCCGGTGGTTTGGGCGGTCCAGGTGGCCCGATGGGCGGCTTGCCGGGCCTGGGTGGACCGGGCGCGCCGGGCGGGCTTCCTCCGGGGCTTCCGGGGCTGGGCCGACCCAAGAAGAAATAGTTTTAAAATTTACACGAATTCATACAGTTAAACTCGAAAGGTAATTCATTATGGCAGTTGCAATCCGACTTTCGCGCGGTGGTGCAAAAAAGCGTCCTTACTATCGCATTGTTGTGGCCGATTCGCGCGCGCCGCGTGATGGCCGCTATCTCGAGCAGATCGGCGTTTACAACCCGCTGCTCGCCAAGGATTCGCCCGAGCGCGTCAAGCTCAACGAAGACCGCGTGCGCCACTGGTTGAGCGTGGGTGCGACCCCGTCTGACCGGGTTGCACGTTTCCTCGATGCCGCCGGCATCAAAGAGCGTGCCGCACGCAACAACCCGAACAAGGGTAAGCCGGGTGAGAAGGCTGTTGAGCGCGCCGAGGAAAAGGCCGAGAAGCTGAAAGAAGCCGAAGAAGCCGCCAAGGCCGCTGAAGAAGAAGCCAAGGCTGCTGCCGAAGCTCCGGCTGAAGAGGCTGCTGAAGATAAGGCAGAGGGCTAAGCGCCTTGCTTGAGCCATCGGCTCAAGGCGCTTCTATTCCTCTCGCTGCACTCCCATCGTGGACGACACCCCGATCGAACTGGCCGCCATTACCGGCGCGCATGGCATTCACGGGGAAGTGCGCCTGAAATTGTTTGGAGAGGGCGTCGATGCCCTCTCCAAACACAAAACCCTGATCGCTCTGGGCCCCAAAAAGGGGGCGCGGCGATCCGTCACTCTCAAGAAAATCCGGCCCGATAATAAAGGCGGCGCGGTGGCGCGCTTGGCCGAGGCGGGCAATCGCGGCGAGGCCGAGCGTATGCGCGGCACGGTTCTGGCGGTGAGCCGGGAGGCTTTGCCCGATTTGGATGAGGGGGAATATTACCATATCGACCTCATCGGGTTGCGCGCGGTGAGCGATAGCGGCGAGACCGTGGGCCGGGTGATCGCGGTCCAGAATTTCGGCGCGAGCGACATTATCGAAATTGAAAAAGATCCCGTGCCCGCCAAAGGCATGAAGAGCTTCATGGTCCCCATGACCAAACAGGCCGTGATCGAATGGGATGCGCAGCGGCTCGTGATTGCGGCCGATTTCGTCGAGGATTGATCCCGGCCCTTGGTCGATGCCGTTGGCCCCGATCGCGGTTGCGGGGCCCATCATTCCATCCTAAGCCTTGCGCGATGACCACGCCTTCAACAATTTTGAACGTCGCGATTTGCCAAGCGGCTCCGATCCCGCTCGATTTTGCCGGAGGGGTGGAGAAAGCAACCCGCCTTGCGCGTGAGGCCATCGAGGCGGGCGCGCAGATGGTTGCTTTTGGAGAGACATTTCTGGGCGGCTATCCGCTGTGGCTGGATGAGGCGCCAAGGGCGGCGCTGTGGGACCATCCCGGGACCAAGGCGCTCCACGCAATCATGCTCGATCAGGCGATTGTGCCGGGGGATGAGCGGCTCTTGCCCTTGCAGGAATTGTGCGATGAAAACGGGGTGGTGATCTCGATCGGGGCGCATGAGCGGCTGCGTTCGAGCCTCTACAACAACCAGCTGCTGTTTCGCCCGGGCCAAGACCCGCTCGACCACCGCAAACTGGTGCCCACCCATGGCGAGCGGCTGATCTGGATGCGCGGCGATGGCTCTACGCTGGGCGTGCACGAGGCCGAATGGGGCCGGGCGGGCAATCTCATCTGCTGGGAGCACTGGATGCCGCTCGCGCGCGCAGCGATGCACAATCTGGGCGAGGCGGTGCACATCGCCTCCTGGCCCACCGTGCGCGAGGAATACGCGCTCGCCAGCCGCCATTACGCAATGGAGGGTCGGTGCTTTGTGCTGGCCGCTGGGCTGGTGCAGAACAAGGCGGACCTCTTTGACGGGCTGG
>JABSPI010000069.1 GCA_013214365.1 Erythrobacter sp. | reverse complement strand
GTGCCCAAAACCTATGGCCTGTGCGAAGATCCCGAGATTATCGGCTCCAAATTCTTTGTCATGAGCATGGCCGATGGGCGGTCCTTGTGGAACGGGTCGCTGCCCGGTCTCACGCCCGGCGACCGGCGCGAGATTTACCATTCGCTGATCGATACCATGGCCGATCTGCACCTCAACACGCCCGCCGATATCGGGCTGGGCGAATATGGCAAGCCGACCGATTATTGCGCGCGCCAGATCGCCCGTTGGTCCAAACAATACAAGCTGTCCGAAACCGAACACATGCCCAAAATGGAACGGTTGATCGAATGGCTCCCCCAAACCGTGCCGCCGCAACACGAAAGCAGCGTGGTGCATGGCGATTACCGGCTCGACAATGTGATCTTCCACCCCACCGAAAACCGCATCATTGCGGTGCTCGATTGGGAATTGTCGACCCTGGGCGATCCGATTGCCGATTTCAGCTATCTGATGCTCAATTGGTATCAACCCGGCGATGGCCGTGCGGGTCTGGCGGGGCTTGATCTGGAGGCTTTGGGCATCCCCTCGGTCGAAGAGGCAGTGGAACGCTATGTCGCGCGCACCGGCTATCCGGTGCCGCCGATGGACTGGTATTTTGCCTATAATCTGTTCCGGCTCGCCGGTATTATTCAAGGGATCAAGAAACGCGTGATCGATGGGACCGCCTCCTCGGCCCATGCCAAAGCGATGAGCGACCGCGTCGCCCCCTTGGTGGAGCGGGCATATATGTTTGCCCGCGATGCCGGGATGCCCGAATAGGTCCAGCGATCGCGGTGGCGGCGCGGTGACGGCGCGGTGGCGGAGCGGTGACGGCGCGGTGGCGGCGCGGTGAGGGCGCGGGGCCAGCATAGAGGCATCCATCCTGCGCGCGGATAGCCGCCCCCACATCTGCCCCTCACACTGGCCCTTCACATTGGCCCCTTCCGCTTGCCGCCGGCGCTTTCCCCCGCTAGCAGCACGCCTGAAACCAAACCCTTGCCGCGGTGCAATGGCGCAATTCTTGCGCGATATGCGGGCGGCCTTTTGCGGAGCCAATATGACCGACAGCCTGATCGCCGAAATCGAAGCCGCTTGGGAAGAGCGCGACACCATCACCCCGGGCAGCGATGTGCGCCATGCGGTGAGCGAGGCTTTGGCGCTGCTCGACAATGGCACAGCGCGCGTCGCCGAGCCCACCGCCAGCGGCGCATGGCAAGTCAATCAATGGCTCAAAAAGGCGGTTCTGCTGTCATTCCGGTTGCAGGACAACAAGGTGATGGAAGACGCAAGCGGCGGCGAGGCGGCGTTTGACAAAGTGCCGCTCAAATTTGCCGGATGGGGCGAAAAACGCTTCCGCGAAGGGGGCTTCCGGGTGGTTCCGGGCGCGGTCGTGCGGCGCGGCAGCTTCATCGGCAAAGGCGCGGTCTTGATGCCCAGCTTTGTCAATATCGGCGCCTATGTCGGCGAAGGCACAATGGTCGACACATGGGCAACGGTGGGATCGTGCGCGCAAATCGGCAAAAATGTCCACTTGTCGGGCGGGGCCGGAATTGGCGGCGTGCTCGAACCCTTGCAGGCCGAACCGGTGATCATCGGCGACGGCGCCTTTATCGGGGCGCGCGCCGAAGTGGCCGAAGGGGTGCGCGTGGGCGAAGGCGCGGTCTTGTCGATGGGGGTCTACCTTGGCGCCTCGACCAAGATCGTCGATCGCGCCACGGGCGAGGTGCATATTGGCGAAGTCCCCCCCTATGCGGTGGTGGTGCCCGGGTCCCTGCCGGGCAAGGCTTTGCCCGATGGATCGGCTGGCCCCTCGCTCTATTGCGCGGTGATCGTCAAGACGGTGGATGCCCAAACCCGCTCAAAAACGGGTATCAACGAATTGCTGCGCGACTGACATTTGCACGGCGTACGCTGGGTTGACGTTACGGCTTTGGGAACTTGATGGCCGATGATCCGTTTGTGTGTTGGGGGGCACAAATGGAGAGTTGGAAAATGAGCGACGACGATAAAGCCATCCATATCCACGGCGACCACGCACGCGCGGCGCATTCCACCGGACATATGCGGTATGTTTTGGGCTTTGGCCTTGGCACTGCGATTTTCGCGATGAGCCTGGCTTGGATCATCCCGGCCATGTTTGGCTAGTCCAAACGGTCCAGATTGAACTGGGCCCTATTGATTGAGCCTGACTTATCGGGCCGAGCCTGTTCGGGCCGAATGATGGTTGGAGTAGCGGGGTAATCCCGGCTGTCGACCGAACTAGCCGTATGTAACACGGTCAAAAAGACAGGTCTGTCCTGCACCAGCGGCTGTACCTCTTACCTTTCGCGCTGGCGCTTGACAGCGGGCGACCTGCGGGTGAGACCTGCGCAAATGTCAGACAGTTTTTCCCCGCTGGACGCCGACGCGCTGATCGAGCATCTCGGCCTTGCCCCGCACCCTGAAGGCGGGTGGTACCGCGAAACATGGCGCGCCGATCCCGGGCCCTGCGCCGATCCCGGGCCCTGCGCCGATCGCGAGGATGGCCCAAACGCAGCCGGCGATGGCCAAAGCGCGAGTTCCCGCGCGCGCGCCACGGCGATTATGTTCCTGCTGAAATCCGATGAAAATTCGCACTGGCACCGCGTCGATGCGGACGAATTGTGGATCTGGCAGGGCGGCGATCCGCTCGACCTTGCCATCGCCCCTTCTGATGCGCGCGCCCATGGCGCACAAGCGCAAACAATCCGGCTGGGCAACCGGCCCGATCATGGCCACCAATTGCAAGGGCTGGTCCCCAAAACCGCCTGGCAGGCCGCGCGCCCCGCCCCGCCCGCAAATGGCGCGCTGGGCTATTGTCTGGTGTCGTGCGTGGTGGTGCCCGGCTTTGAATTTTCCGGATTTGAGCTGGCCCCGCCCGGATGGTCGCCTGAGCAGGAAAAACGGGTGTGATCAAATCGGCATTGCGGCTTGTTCTGGCGGTGTTTTACGCGNTTGCCGGATATCTCCATCTGGCCGANCCCGAACCCTTCATCGCGATCATGCCAGCGGCCATCGCGTTCAAGGCCGAGATTGTGTGGTGGACCGGCATCGCCGAAATCATGGGCGCGATTGGATTGGTGCAGCCGTTCAATCCGGCGCTGCGGCGCGCGGCGGGGATTGCATTGGCGCTTTATGCGCTGTGTGTGTGGCCGGCCAATATCAACCATTTCATCATGGATATGGCGCGCGCGGATGGCGGTTTGGGGCTGGCCTATCATGTGCCGCGCATGATCGCGCAGCCGCTGATCATCTGGTGGGCTTTATGGGCAGGCGAGGTCCGATTGCGCCGGGCTTAGAACCGGCTCTGGGAACCGGCTCTGAGCGCAGATTGGGCCCAGCCACGCAGCACCAGCTAAAGCACCAAAACGAAAGCGGCCCGGTCAGCTGCGCCCGAGCTTTCAAAAAGCATCCTGCGCCGCCGGCCGAGCCGCCGAATTTCAAGCGATGAAGCGCTTAGCTGATGTGCTTGGAAATTTTTCCGGTCATCTTCATCATGTTGATTTCGTCATTGCCGATCACCGCGCCCAGCTTGGCATCAGGCACGATGGTGCGCTTGTCGGTTGGCTTTTGCAGGTCGTTGGCTTTGATATATGCCCACACTTTCGAAGTCACTTCGGTGCGCGGCATTGGGCCCTTGCCAACGATCGCTTCCAGCTCATCGGACAGGTTCATCGGTTTTTGCAGTGCATTTGCCATTGTTATTCTCCCTTGGATTTATGGCAGTTTATTCAAAATCGTCGTCGTCTTCGTCGAAGAAGCCATCATCGGCCTCAATCCCGGTGAACGGCGCATGCAGCACCGCGCAACCGGTTACGAACCCCTTGATCGCTGTCATCACATCGTCGCGGCTGGCGCCGGGCATCAATGTCAGCGGTAAATCTGTGGCGAACAGCTGGAACACGTAATCGCGCCTCTCCCCAACCGGCGGGTCGGGCAACAGCCATTCCGAATTGCCATGCGCATTCTTGCCCGCACGCGGCGGCGTCTCACCTTCGAGCAATTTGCCGCGTTGTCCGGCCAAGCCCCACACCAACCAATGGCATTGGGGGCTCTCGCTCGTGCTCGAGGCATCTTCCACGATCACGATCAATTCTTGCGAGCCGGGGGGCGGCGCGGTCCACTCCAATGGCGGGGCGACCGCATCCTCTTCCTTGGCGGTAAAGCATGGATCAAGCTCATCCCCGGCAGCGAAGGCCGGGCTGGTGAGAGCAAACCCACCGCGCCCAAACGTCTTGGCATCGCCGAGCGTGGCAATGGCAAGACCGGGGTGGCGCGCTTGCGCAGGCAGAGCCTTGGCAATCCAATCAGGCAATTCAGGCATGATTCTGTCTCTTCATCCTCACGGTGCTAGTCCCATCGACGGGGCAAAACGAGGGACCCCCCCTGTGATTTGCCCCAGTTTCTGAGGAAAACCTGCAAAAAACGCACCGAATTGGCTCAAGATCGCCCGCAGATTGCACATTGCACCTCACTTACACTTGCTCACGCGGGGCGGCCTGTGCATGTTGATTGTGGGAGGAAAGGGTTCGTTCAGAGCCCAAAGATAAGAGTTTACACTGCCGGAGTCGCGCCTTCTCATGAAATCCAAACCCGTTTTTGCCGGTCGCATCGCACTGGCCAGTTTGCTTGCCCTATCGCTCGCTGCATGCGGCGGGGACGATTCGCCAGCGCCGATTTCCGGCGGCGGGGGAACCCCGACACCCACGGCCTGTTCGGTCGCAAGCCAGATCGCCTTTGCCGATGATGTGCTTGATGAATGGTATCTGTTCCCCGACCTGCTCGACAACACTGTCAATCCGGCCAATTTCAACAGCGTGCAGGATTTCCTCGATGCGCGGGTTGCCCCGGCACGCGCGCAATCGCGTGATCGCGGCTTCACCTTTGCGACTTCGATTGCGGACGAAAACGCGCTGATCAATTCCGGTGCGAGCGCCGGGTTCGGCATTCGCCTTGCTTATGACAATGGCGCCAACCGCGTGTTTTTGTTCGAAGCGTTCGAAAACGCCCCCGGCTTTGCCGCCGGGATGGATCGCGGAACCGAATTGCTGGCAATCGGCACCGATGCGGGCAATCTGCAATTGGTCAGCACCCTGATGGCGAGCGGCGGTCCACAAGCTGTGGTGAACGCGCTTGGCCCCAGCGATCCCGGCGTTGCACGGGTGATCCGGTTTGAGCGGACCGACGGCTCTGTGGTTGAGGCGACCATCACCAAGACCAGCTTTGATCTCGACCCGATTTCGGACCGCTATGGGGCATTGATCATCGAGGATGGCGGCAAGCAGGTGGGCTATCTCAACCTGCGCACTTTCATCGTGGGCGATGCGGCCGAGCAATTGCGCGGCGCGTTTGAGCTGTTCAATGCCAATAATGTGTCCGAATTGATCATTGATTTTCGCTATAATGGCGGTGGTCTGGTCTCGGTTGCCAATACGTTTGGCGATCTGCTGGGCGAGGGGCGGGTTGGCCAGGTTTGGAGCCAAACGGTTTTGCGCGAATCCAAATCAGCGGAGAACGACACCCGCTTCTTTGCCAATGAGGTGCAATCCCTCCAGGCCAGCAAGATCGCCTTTATCACAACCGGCAGCAGCGCATCGGCGAGCGAGCTGGTGATCAATTCGATGCTGCCCTATCTTGATCCGGCCAATGTCGCGCTGATCGGGCGCAACACGTCGGGCAAGCCGGTTGGGCAATTCGGATTTGACCTTGCCGAGTGTGATCTGCGTGTGCGCGCGGTCGCCTTCCAAACGCTCAATGCCGATGATGGCGGCGAGTATTTCACCGGGCTGGCAAACTCGGTGCCCAATACCTGCCGGGCCAATGACGACATCTCGCGTCCGCTGGGTGACCGCGACGAGGCCTCGGTCTCGGTCGCGCTGGACTTCCTCGCCGGGCGCACATGCACCGCGATCACGGGTGGCAAGGATAATGGTGTGGCGCAGCGCACGCCCGAACGCATTCCCTTGCAAGGCGCAGTGCGCACCGCAGCGCAGCAGGAGATCCCCGGCCTGTTTTAATGGGCCTGTTTTGATGGGCCCTTTCGGGCTGGCTCATTTCGCAGTGGCGGGCGGTGACCCGCGGCTAGGCCGTTGGCGACGATGCCGCGTTCACCGCATGCCCTTCGACAAGCGCGCGCGCGGCCGCGATCACCGTATCGGCCGCGCTTGGCTTGGCGACCTGCACCATAAGCGGCGCCCGGGCGCTGGGGTCGCTGGGGTCGCCCCCACTCGGCGAGCCGCAAGGCGCATCGGTCACCAGCCAATCGGCGCGGGACAGATCCATATCGCCCGAATGCAGCACAAACGGGATGTTGCGGCGTTGCAGCGCGCGCGCCACTGCGGTGCAATTGCGCCCACCAGCCAGCCGAAAATCGAGCACGGCCACATCAATCCGCGCAGGCCCGCGCACCATGTCGAGCGCTTCGCCGCAATCAGAGGCGAGCAGCACCTCAAACCCGCACGCGCAGGCTTCATCCTCCAACCCCATCAGGATCAGCGGCTCATCATCGAGCAACAGGATGTGATAAATCTGGGATGCGCCAGCCTTTTGCAAGAGCAGTGCCTCGTTCGCCTATGCCGTAACAATTGTGCATGCGATCGGTTCTGTGGACCGGTCATTGGGGCTGATCGGGGCCAGATTGCATGCGCCTATGGCTGTTTAAACGTGCAAAGGGGGATGGTGTTCCTGCGGCGCTGGCCGGGGGGCAAAGGCGGTGCGCGCCCGATGCGCTGCGACAGGCGCGCGTTATGCCTCGGGCGGCATTTCGGCAAAATGCGGCAAATCGCCCAGAGTGAGCCAGTCCTGCTTGCTCTTGGTGTAGCAATGAAATGCCGGTCGCAGCGCGGATGTGTCATCGAGCGTGCCCGCTTTGATGAATTTCATCCCCGGCGCCGCATCCGCAATAGTGAACAAAGGCGAGCCGCAATCGCCGCAAAACTGGCGCCACACATCCCCGCCGGTTTCGCCCTTGTCGCGATAGGTTTTCACTGTGCCAGTGATCTCGATCGCGTCTTCATCAAGCCCGATCACCACTGACAGCGCGCTGCCGGCCTGACGCTGGCAATTCTTGCAATGGCACGCAACGCACATACGCACCGGCCCTGTCATCCGGTAGCGGACCTTGCCGCATAGGCATCCACCAGTTGTGGTCGGGTCAGTGGCCATTATGCGCGCCTCCTTGCGCGGGAGGTCATGGCACAATTGGGGCGGCGTGCGACACTGATCCAATAGTTAGGAGACGCCAAAGCCGACCGGCCAAAAGCGCGCTTCACCAAGCCGCGCGCCGATCCACCGCGTCAGGGCATTTGCGTCTGGGTGAAGGGTTCATCGCTGGTATAGCCGCATCCCAGCAGCGTGACCTCCCCCATCGCCACGGTAGCAGTGTAGGGATAGATCCGGTCGCTCATCGTGTCGCTGCACGCCCCGGGCGTCACCGCGATCTGGACCGCCTCCCCATCAAATTCGCCGGTAAAACCAACGCCATTATTTCCGGCAAAACGGGTTACGGCAAAGCCAGTACCCGGGTTGTTATCGGGGGTGGAATAGACGGCGCGATATCCGTCATTTTCAGGCGCGATTTCGACCCCCCAAAACGGTTCATTGCCAAGCAAGGAGATCGTCGCTTGCGGTGCGATTGCGTCAAATGGCTGGCTGTCGCGGGAAATCTCGCCCGGATCAGATCCGCACGCGGCCAGCATCATCGTCATCGCCGCCGCAACCACACCGGCACGCCCCCCGATTGAGAGGGGACGCGGCGCGGTGGAGGTGTGCAAGAATGTCATGGGCCAAACCTAACAGAACACCGGATAATGGCCAAACCCCGCGCTTGAGCGGGCAGGCAATAAAAAGGCGGGCCCCGGCATGCCGGGGCCCGCCTTTCATTACATATCGATCAGAGCCGATCAGCCCGGCATCACCACCGTGTCGATCACATGGATCAGACCGTTGGATGCCGCGACATCGGTTGCGGTCACCGTGGCGGTGCCACCGGCTGCATCGGTCAACACCACCGCGCCATCAACGACCGCGGCATTGAGCGTCGCGCCGTTAACAGTGGTGA
>JABSPI010000068.1 GCA_013214365.1 Erythrobacter sp. | reverse complement strand
TCAACAAAAATGATCTCGAAGTCTATCTTGCACAGGACGCTTTTCAGTCGTTCGGTCAACGGACCAACATTTTCAACCTCGTTGAAAATAGGCACAATTATCGCCGCCTCTAAACCTGCGTCGACGCTGACAAAGTCGGTTCGTTTGTAGGAATACATCAATATTGCCCAGATTGCCTCGCTGCTTTCTACCTGCATAATAATGGTAAACAGCGCCTTAAGGGTGCAGGCTTTCGTGATGGCAGGAGGCATGAAAAAGGCGGCGCAAGGATTGCCCCTGCGCCGCCTTTTATCTGTGATCGCAGCGGCCCCGTGGCGCCGCGCGTGCATATTGTGTGGTTTAGAACACTTCGAACAGGCCGGCTGCGCCCATGCCGCCGCCCACACACATGGTGACCACCACATATTTCGCGCCGCGGCGCTTGCCTTCGATCAAAGCGTGGCCGGTGCAGCGNGCGCCGGTCATGCCATAGGGGTGACCGATCGAGATCGAGCCGCCATTGACGTTGAGAATGTCATTGTCGATGCCCAGCTTGTCGCGGCAATACAGCACCTGCACTGCAAACGCCTCGTTGAGCTCCCACAGGCCGATATCGTCCATGGTGAGGCCATTGGCTTTGAGCAGTTTGGGAATGGCAAAGACAGGGCCAATGCCCATCTCGTCAGGCTCGGTGCCCGCGACCGCCATGCCGACATAACGGCCCAGCGGCTCAAGCCCCTTTTGCTCGGCAATCTTGGCTTCCATCAACACGCTGGCCGATGAGCCATCGGAAAGCTGCGATGCATTGCCGGCGGTGATGGTCATATTGGGACCCATGACCGGCTGGAGCGCTTGGAGGCCTTCGAGCGTGGTTGAAGGACGATTGCCTTCATCCTTGGTGATGGTGATCTCTTGTTGAGAGACTTCGCCGGTGGCTTTGTCTTTGACCATCATCGTGGTGGTGACAGGCACGATTTCGTCGTCGAACTTGCCGGCTTCCTGGCCTGCGGCGGTGCGCTGCTGCGATTGCAGGGCGTATTCATCCATCGCCTCGCGGCTGACCTGATAGCGCGCGGCCACGGTTTCGGCGGTGCCCAGCATGGGCATGTAGACGTCTTTGTGCATCGCGATCAGCGAGGGATCGGGGGCGACGCGCATTTCGGGGGTCTGGACGAGGCTGATCGAATCCTGACCGCCGCCCACGACAACATCCATATTGTCGACGATGATTTGCTTAGCAGCCGTGGCGATTGCCATCAGGCCCGAGGAACACTGACGGTCAATGGTTTGCGCAGCGACGCTTACTGGCGCGCCGCCGCGCAGCGCGACCTGACGGCCGATATTGCCGGCCTGCGTGCCTTGGTTGAGGACCGAGCCCCAGACAACGTCGTCGATTTCCGCGGCATCAATGCCGGACCGCTCAACCGCGGCCTGGAACGAGAACGAGCCGAGCGTTGCGCCCGGAGTTGCATTAAAGCCGCCTTTGTAAGCGCGCCCGATCGGCGTTCTGGCGGTGGAGACGATGACTGCATCGCGTGACATGGGAGGGGGTCCTTTCAATGGGATAATGCAATCCCGCGCCCATTATGCGGGCGCGGGACAAGGTAAGTCTGTCGGCGCGCCGATCAGACGAAGAACTGGGTGATCCATTCGCAGATCAAAGCGGGCTTGTCCTCGCCTTCGATCTCGATTGTGATTTCGGCGGTTTGTTGCCATTGGCCCGGGCGTTTTTCGATCATCTCGACCAATTTCCAATGGCCGCGAATGCGCTTGCCCGAGCGCACCGGATTGATGAAGCGGGTTTTGTTGCCNCCATAATTGACGCCCATTTTGACGCCCTCGATCTTGGGCATGTCGCTATTGGCGGAGAGATAGGGGATCATCGACAAGGTCATGAAGCCATGCGCGATCGTGCCGCCAAACGGCGTCATCTTGGCGGCTTCTTCGTTGATGTGGATGAATTGGTGATCACCGGTCGCATCAGCGAACATGTTGATTTTTTCCTGGCTCATCTCGACCCATTCGGATGTGCCCAGGTTTTCGCCCACTTTGGCGGCCAGATCTTGGGGTGTCATTTGTGTCTCCCGTCTATGTTTGAATGGTTGTTTTGTGTCCAGATTGCTGGCGCGGTTTGAGCGTTTATCGCTCCGAGGGCAAGTCCCGATGTGATGACGCAGCGCGCCCTAACGTCAACTGGCCCGCAAACCCGGCTTACGCCGCGCGAAAAAGCAGCGGTGGGTGACGATTGAGCCAGGACTGGACGGGTTTCTCGAATCTTGAATAGAGCAGCGCCGAACACACCAGAACCATGGCCATATAGCCAATCAACCCGGCCCATCCGGTTTGCAGATCCTCCCCCACAAAAGCGAGCTTGAAGGCGATGAAAAGCAAATAATGCGACAGATAAGTCGCATAGCTCCAATCGCCCAATTGCACGAGGCGATACGAGCCGAGCCAGCGCGCAGCAGGGCCGGTGTCCAATGCCAGCGCCAAGAGCAAAGCCGAACAACACAAAGGCACCCACAATGTCTGCGCCAGCCCCGCAGCCAATCCGGTCGTGGCAAGCGCGACACTGACACCCAGAGCAAGGATCGCTCCATGCCGGTCGCTGCGCATGTGGCGCCAGAGTTGCGCCAAGGCGATACCCATTGTGAATTCGATCAAGCACCGCACCAGCCCGGTCTTTGGAATTTCATCGCCCAAGCTTGTGGCGCCAAATTGTGCGAACCAGCCATGGAGCGCCAGCGTCAGGCCAAAGAGAACCGCCACCAGCATCGTTTTGCTCAGCCGTTCCCATTTGATCGCAAGCACAATCGCCGGAAAGGCGAGATAAGCGGCGAACTCAGTGCTGATCGACCATGCCGGCGGGTTCCATGACAGCGCGTCGGTAAAGCCCCAATTTTGCATCAGGACAATATGTAAGGGGAGCTCTGCAAGAGGATAGGCGTCAATCGAACGGCCGCTCACGGCGAGAACCAATACCAACATCATAAAGCCGGCAAGAACCAGCGCATGGAGCGGCCAGATGCGCGCAAATCGCTTCCACAAGAACGGGGCGATAATAGCCCCTCCTGTGTCGCGGAAACGCTCGCCATAGCTGATCCACATCACAAAGCCGGAGAGCAGAAAGAATATATCGACCGCCAAATAGCCATAGGCAAACACGCCGATCACCTGTTCCGGCAAGATCGACACCAAGCTCAGCCGGATGTGGTACAAAACCACAAACCACGCAGCGAGGCCGCGCGCGCCGGTGAGCTGGTCGAGGTGGGCAGTGCGCGCGCTGCTCATGCCGGTTTCCCTGTGGCAAGCGGCGCGGAGGCCAGATTGGGCGCGGTTTCTTGGGTGTGGTCGATCTGTGGTTGGGCCGTTGATGGTTGGGCGCCAAAAGGCTTCAGATAATTGGCCAGCCCGATCTGAAACGCGATCAGGATCAGCATTGGCGGCGTATAGGCAATCCCGGTGAACAAGGCGCCGACCAGATAGATGATCTGCGCTTGCCCCAAGGCCAAGGCCATAGGTGCCTGCCATTGATTGCCGGGCCCTTCGCGGTTTTTCCAGTGTCGGTGGATCCGCGCCATCGACCACAGGCCGGAGAGTTGGAGCAGGCTCCATATGATGAGGCCGGGATATCCTTGTTCGCCCAGAACCTCGAAAATGGCTGAGTGATAGGCGCGCGCTTCATCGACAACGTCGGCATATCGCACAACTGTTGATGTGCCGACCTGCTCCTCGACCCGCATTCGGTATTTGAAACTGTTGCCGCGATAGGCATCAAACCCCCCGCCAAAAGGTTTGTCATGCACGTAATCAAGGGTCCAAGACCAGACCGCGACCCGTGTCGATGCGCTCTGGTCCTGCTCGAAATTGGTGATTGTACCCATCCGGTCGGTGAAGCTGGCTGGCAAGAACGGCACCGCTGCCACCAACGCCATTGCGCCCAATCCGGCGAAAACCGCTTTGTGCTTCATATGCCAAAAGGTCAGCATCAAGAGGACCGCGAAACACACCAGGCCGGTGCGCGCTTCTGTACCCACCGGGATCAAGGTGCAGGCGAGAATGAATCCGGCTCCGAACAATTTCACGCGCCAGTCCGGCGGGAAAATCTGTCCGTGGCGTGTGAACCAGAATATCAAAGGTATGATCGCGATTGACATACAGGCGAGCACCGAACTCTCGTAAATCCCGAAATTGTCATCGACAATCAAAAGCCGCGTCCCATAGCCGCCCCCGCCAAACACAACCTTGATGCCGGCACCGATGATGATCACCGACATAGCGAGCAGCATGGTCAACACCGCTGCCTCGATCCGCAGCCGCGTGGTCAAAGTGAGCGGGAGGAAAATCGCAAACAGCATGGCCTTCCACACCCAATCCCATTTGGTCCCCGCCTCGACCGGGAAATCGGCATGGCCGGTGGTCCACCAGCAATAGACCATCAGCAATGCGATCAATCCCTGGCGCAGGCTAAACCGCGCGCCCTTCTTGCGGTCGAGCGCCAGCCACCCACCAAAGGCCGCGGCAAAAGCGATCAGCGAAACCGGCAAGCTGGTGATGATGCCATAGCCGATCCGCTGCGGGGCGAGGATGTCGATATAGATATAGAGCAGCACCCACAAAAACGGCCGCTTGATCCCCAAAACGAGGATATATCCGATAAAGGCCAAGAGGATCAGATCGAGCATTATGGCCGCTCTTCGCCAAGGGTTTGCGGTGTGGGTGGCGGTGCGCCGTGCGTGTTGGTTTGACTGGTTTGGCCGCTTTGGCTGCGCGCGCGCTGCTGTTTTTCGCGCCGCGCTTTGCTGGCGCGGTGGCGCTCTTTGGTGATCGCCTCGTCGAGCGCGCCCAAGGCCGGATCATCATCAAGATCATCGCGCATAAGCAGCATCAACGCCATCAGCGCCAACAGCCCGTGGCCGATCGCAAGGGAGAAATAATCGATCATGACGCGGCCCGCTTTAGCGCCTTGCGGTTGACGGCCCGTTAAGCACATTTGGTTTAATAGCGCAGGCGTGATGCGGATCCTGCATGTTCTTGACCATTCTTTGCCCCTGCATTCGGGCTACACATTCCGCACGCGCGCCATTCTCAAAGCGCAGCAGCGGCTCGGGATCGAGCTGTGCGCGCTGACCTCGCAGCGGCACAATCTCGAAGCCGACCTGCCCCCTCTTGCCCGCAATGCCGGCCCCGATAGCGCGCCAGGCGAAGCGGGCGCAGAGATTGTCGAACATATTGAGGGGCTCGATTTTCACCGCACGCCCGGCCTCCCTTATGGCCCGGCATTGCTGCGCGAAGGGCGCGAGATTGCCGCGCTTTCGGGTCAGATCCGGCGATTGGCGGCCCGTTGGCGGCCCGATATCATCCACGCCCATTCGCCCGCACTGGGCGGCGCGGCCGCTTTGCATGCAGGGCGCGCTTTGGGGGTGCCGGTGGTCTATGAGATCCGCGCCTTTTGGGAAGATGCCGCGGTTGGCAACCGCACCGGGCGCGAGGGATCGGTGAAATATCGCCTGACCCGCGCGCTCGAAACCCAGGTGGCGGCGCGCGCGGATGGATTGTTTACGATCTGCAATGGCCTGCGCGATGATCTGGCCACGCGCGGGATTGACCGGGACAAAATCGCGGTGATGCCCAATGGGGTTGATCTGGCCCTGTTCGGCGATCCGCCCCCGCGCGATGCGCAATTGGCGGCGCAGCTGGGCCTTGCGGAGGGGGCGCCGGTGCTGGGCTATATTGGCAGCTTTTATGATTATGAAGGGGTCGATGATCTGATCGCGGCGATGGCGCATTTGCGCCGCCGCCACCGCGATGCGCGCCTGCTTCTGGTCGGGGGCGGGGCGATGGATGCCGCGTGGCGCGCGGCCGCGACCGCGCTCGATTGCCCCGAAGCGGTGATCTTTACCGGGCGCGTGCCGCATGACCAGGTCGAGCGGTATTATTCCTTGATCGATGTGCTGGTCTATCCGCGCAAAGCCTCGCGCCTGACCGATCTGGTCACGCCGCTCAAACCGCTCGAAGCGATGGCGCAAGCCCGGCTGGTGGCCGCCTCCGATGTGGGCGGGCACCGCGAATTGATCACACATGGCGAAACCGGCTTTTTGTTTGCGCCCGACGATCCGCGCGATTGCGCGCGCGCGCTGGCTGACCTGCTCGATCGGCGCGGGCAATGGGATGCCATTCGCGACAATGCGATCGCGCATGTGCGCGCCCAGCACGATTGGTCGATTAATGCGCAGCGTTATCTTGACGTTTACCATCTCTTGCTAACCGGTTCACACGAACAAGGCGGCGCATTGCCGCCACGCACAACCACATTGCAGGCTTAGGGGCGCTGTGCGTTAACCGGGCCAAGGCCGGAGACCCACAGCGAGATGCGCCTGAGCCAATTTATCGAGCACAAGCCGGTTGCGCGCCGCAAGCGCACCGCCCAAAAGCCCACAATTGCGCAGCACCGGATTTTTGTGCCCATGGTGACGATTTGGGCGGCCGCTATGGCGGGCGTGTCGATCATCGTCTTGCCGCAATCGACCATTGACAGCTTCACCGCAACCGCCGGGCTGGGCAGCTTTGACCCGTTGGTGCGCTATGGTCTGGCGGGGGTTTGCGGCCTGCTGGGGGGTGCGCTTGGGCTGGTGGCCGGGCTGGCGATCCATTCCAGAGCCATGGCGGCGCGCAAAACATCGATTGCCGGTGCCTATGTAAAGCGCAAGCTGCGCCCGATAGACCCGCTCAACGACCTTGGCAGCGCCAGCCTCGATGCCCCGCTCGATGAGCCGGCCAGCGCCGATTTCGAAGCCGAATTTGAAGAAACGGAGGCCGGGTCGGATAGCGCTCCAGCCCCCGCCGATATGCCCGCCAAAACCGCAAAAGGCGTGTCGCCTGAGGACCAACCGGCCGAGGACCAGCCAGCCGAGGACCAGCAATGGGCCTTCACCCATAAAGAATACCAGCAGGCTTTGATCGAAAGCTGTGCGGCCAGTTGCGAGGACGAGGGGGGCAGCGCGGCCGCGCCGAGCGCACAAGCG
>JABSPI010000067.1 GCA_013214365.1 Erythrobacter sp. | reverse complement strand
CTGTTGGCGAGGAATTCAGGCGGAGTGTCATCCGCCGGAATGTCCACCGCAACCGGGGCAAAGGCGATGAAATCGTCGATTTCCTTATGGAAACCGGTGACCGTGATCGAACCGGCGCGGTCGAAATACCACTCCCACGCCAGATCGATGTTCCACGCGGTTTGCGGGCCCAGATTGGCATTGCCGGTGGCCCCGCCAATAAAGCCATCAAACGGATTGATCGTGCCGCCATTGCCATCGGGAATGGCCGGCCCGGTGACCGATTGCACCACCACGCGTTCATTGAGTTGATCCACCGCCGGGCGGGTCAATGTGCGCGAAATTGCAATCCGGATGATGTGGTCATTGGGCATGTCCAGCTTGAGGTTCAAGCTTGGCAGGAATTCCGAATAATTGCGGTCAACCGTGCGATTGAGGTTGAACCCATCGCCCAAGGCATTTTCCAACGCGTCCAGATCAAGATTACAGAAATCAGGGATCGTGAAATTGGGATCGGTCGGTGTGAAACCGGGATCGCACAAATTGGCATTGGGGAAGAATTGCTGGAAGCTGTTCACTTGCAGCGAGGAATCCACGCTGCGCTTGGTGCGAACATAACGCAGCCCAACATTGCCCGACAAAACCACCGGCGCCACTTCGTCAGTGCTGAAATCAGCCCGGACGTAAGCGGCAAAATTGTCGCGGTCGATCTTGCCCACTTCGCTGGGCAGGAAGGGCGTGCCTTCGATCACGCCGCCGCGTCCGGTCAAAGGTGTCCAGCCCGACGGGCTGCCCCCGATCGCATCGAGAATGCCGTTAAACGTGGCCTCGAACCCGGGATAATCGAGCACGGACGGGCCGATATAGGCCGGCACGCCCCCTTCGAGCCCGGTGGGCAGGCCGCGCTGATAATTGTCNAAGCTGGCCGTGCCAAATAGCGGCGCGGTCAACGCATCGAGCGCGGGGTCGGGGTTGCCGCTCACCATCAGGAGCGGTGCGCCATCATTAAAGGTGCGCCCCGTCCAAACCTCGGAAATGTTGCCCCAGTTAAAG
Source organism: Erythrobacter sp. (assembly GCA_013214365.1). GTDB lineage: Bacteria > Pseudomonadota > Alphaproteobacteria > Sphingomonadales > Sphingomonadaceae > Erythrobacter. The sequence continues at coordinate 23,609 of JABSPI010000067.1, read as the reverse complement.
TCCGACTGGCGCAGATCAAATTCCTCTTCGGAATAGCGCAGGCCCGCACGGACCGATTTCAACCAGCCATCGCCGGAAAAATCATATTCCACATCGCCGCGAAACGCGACCGATTCCGCCTCGTTCTGGGTGATGTGGTCCATCGCCGAACGGATGAAATAGCTGCTGGGATCGCTGAAATAATTGTCTGCTTCGCCCGCTGGGACCAGATATTCAATCGAGGGCACCGAGCCTGAACGCCCATCAATGAAGAGCGGCGCAAAGATGGAACGGTGGACGGTGATATCGACGATATCGGTGGACGAATCGATATATTGCGCATCAAAATTGAACCGCAGCCGATCATTGGGCGCAAATTTCAGATTGAACCCGTAATCGGTGGTCACATCATTTTCGGACCGGTTGCGATCAAGCGCGATTTGCGAACCGCCCGTCCCGCCCAGCAGCGCCGCCGCTTCATTGGGGCCGCGCCATTGCGAATTGTCGGTGATGGTGCCGCTGGTGAAGACGCCGTCATCGTCAAAGGTGAAATCGCTGGAGTCCAAATTGGTCCGCGCACCCGCGCTGTCCGCGCCGGTTTCGATCACGTTCTCGCCCCAGACAAGGTCCGAATCCGAGCGCAGGAATTGCGCCGTGGCCAGCCAGCGACCATCATTGCTCTCATATTGCGCTGCACCGGCAATAGTGAGGCGTTCGCGGTCAAAGTTTTGAGTCCGCACACTGCCGCCCGAAGGCACCAGACCGCCTGGCGTTTCCACAAAATCAACCAGGCCCGTGCCATCAGCGCGCGAGAGCAATTCGCTGTAGGCGATATTGCCCAGAATGCCGAACCGGCCCCCGGCCGTGTCAAACTCGTTGGAATACAGGAAGCTGCCCGAAGGCGACCATTCCTTGCGCAGATCGCCGTAATTGGCCTCGATCGAGCCGGCGATCACCTGGCCGGATTGATCAAATGGCAAACGCGTGCGCAGATCGATCGTGCCGGCCATGCCGCCCTCGATCAGATCAGCCGAAGAGTTTTTGAAGACGACCACGCTGCCGAGCAATTCGGGCGAGACATCCTCAAAGCCCAGAACCCCGCTGCTGCTCGCCGCGATGGCATCACGGCCATTGAGTTCGGAGCGGACAAAGGGAAGCCCGCGGACATTCACACCGCTGCCCTCGACCGCGAAGTGATCGGGGTCATTGGCGCCGGCAAAGCGCAGCACGCTAACCCCGGGGACACGTTGGAGGACTTCGGAAACCGAGCGATCAGGCAGCGCGCCGATATCGGATGCGGTGACCACATCGACCACTGTATCGGCATTGCGCTTTTGCGCGGCCGCGGTTTCGAGCGATTCGCGCAAACCGGTGACGATGATGACGTTTTCATCCGCACCATCGGTTTGGGATGCGACATTGCTGTCGGCATTGGTATCCCCACCATCATCCGGCCCGGCTTGAGCCATGACCGGCGCCGCTGCGAGCAGGCCGATAGTGGAAACGCCAGACAGCAACGACCTTGAGACAAGTGCGTTAGCGACGCGAGCGCGATTCGTGTTCAATTGCTTTCCCCTCCATTGCGCGTCCCTCTCTCACGAGACGCACGATCTTCTTCTCTATTTTGATTTGACTGCAAATTGACACCGTTGTCAACGAACTTTGTCAAATCATCTTTTCTTGATGCCACTTTTCAACAGTCGATTTTTATACCATTGATTTGGCTTGACAATTCTCTTCTATAAAATTTTGGTGAGATGGCATTTCATTGGCCGCGTTATCAATTGTTGCGCCAACTCTGCGAATAATTTGATCGATTCTGTCGAGTGGAATCTTCGCAATCAGCGGATTTGTCGCGACCGGTTCGACCCCTTGGCCATACATCACGGCAAGCCAGCTGGCAGTGCCGAAAATATCATTGGGCTCGGAGAAAAGCCGGCCTGATGACCGGAATTGTTCGATCCGCCCCTTCAGGCTGTCGGGCTGTTCGATCGTCTGGCAATGGCGCCAGAACGGCGTGTCATCGCGCCGCGTGGCGGTGTAATGCAGCACCAGAAAATCGCGCACACGTTCATATTCTTTCTCGGTCCGCTGGTTGAAGGCAGCGATGTCGGACGGGTTGAAGCGACGATCGGGAAAATGGGTCAACAACCGCGCCAGGCTGGTCTGGATCAAGTGGATGCTGGTCGATTCCAGCGGTTCCATAAAGCCCGCCGCAAGCCCCAGAGCGAGCACATTGCGGTTCCAGAATTGATTGCGTCGCCCGGTCAAAAACCGCAACCGATTGGCCGGTGCCAAAGCCGGCGCATCGAGATTGTCGCGCAGCACCGTCTCGGCGGTGTCATCGTCCATAAACTCGCTGCAATAGACATGGCCATTGCCGGTGCGGTGTTGCAACGGGATGCGCCATTGCCACCCCGCATCGCGTGCGGTCGCGCGGGTATAGGGGACCGGATCGGCGATTTTCGCACAGGGCAAGGCCACCGCCCGGTCACACGGCAAATATTTGCGCCAATCCTCATATCCGGTTTCGAGCACCTGTTCGATCAACAGGCCGCGAAAGCCCGAGCAATCGATGAAGAAATCGCCCGCAATCGTGCGGCCATCATCCAGCGTCAGGGTTTCGATAAATCCGCTTTGCGGGTTTTGTTCGGCATGTTCGACCCGCCCCTCGATCCGGGTGACCCCTTTGCCCTCGGCAAAGCGCCGCAGGAAAGCGGCATAGAGCGAGGCGTCGAATTGGAACGCGTAATTGATCCCCGCCAGCGCCGATTGCGGCCGGTCGGACAAGGGCCGCATAAACTTCTCGCGCCGGCACGCCTCGACCATCAACGAATAGGAAAACAGATCATCCTTTTCCCCGGCCAGATTGCGATGCAACCAATATTGGTAGAACGGGATCGCATCGAAATCGCGGCCGAAATCGCCAAATGGATGGATGTAGCTGTGGCCGCGTTCCAACCAGTCGACAAATTCGATCCCCAATTTGAAGGTCGCATTGGTCTCGCGGACAAATTCATCCTCATCAATGCCCAGCATAGTGTTGAACGCGATGATCGGGGGGATCGTCGCCTCGCCCACACCGACGGTTCCGATTGCCTCGGACTCGATCAATGTCACCTTTGTCGGCGACCCTTCGAGCAAATGCCCCAAAGTCGCCGCCGCCATCCAGCCCGCGGTTCCCCCGCCGACAATCACAACATGGTCCAACAGATGCGGGTTCATGCCGCATCCGCCCGCAGCGTTTCACCGGCCGCTTTGCAATATTTGTCGAGATAGGCCTGGTGGCTGGGCATGGCATCGATGGTCTTGGCATAGACGCTGCGCATATTGGCGAGGCTTTGGCGCACATTGCTCTCGCTCAGGCGGTCGGCAGCCGGGCTGTGGCCTTGCGGGCCCCACCCCTGCCCCTCAGCCACTGCGAGCCAGCTGGTCAGGTCAAACAATTCCGCATCATATTTGAAGAACCGCCCGCGCGAGCGCAGCAGCTCGATTTTCTGTGTCAAAGTGTCGGGTATCTCCATCATGCGCACCTGATCCCAAAACGGCGCATCTTTGCGCGATGTCGCCTTGTAATGGAGGATCAGAAAATCGCGCACATGGCGAAAATCATCCTCCATCAAACGGTTATATTCGGCCCGCTCCACCGGCGCATCGCGCGTGCCGGGGAACAAGGCGATGAGTTTGGCAATCCCCATCTGGATGAGATGGATGCTGGTCGATTCGAGCGGTTCGAGGAAACCCGATGACAGGCCGATCGCCACGCAATTGCCGGCCCAAAATTGCGCCCGGTGACCGGTTTGGAAGCGCAAATGATTGGGGTTGGACACAGGCGCGCCGTCAAGATTGTCGAGCAAGACCGCCTCGGCCTTTTCAGGGGTGAGGAAATCGTCGCAATAGACATAGCCATTGCCGGTGCGATGTTGCAGCGGGATGCGCCATTGCCACCCCGCCTCGCGCGCGGTGGAACGGGTATAGGGCACCGGATCACCAGCGCGTTCGCAGGCAATCGCCACCGCCCGGTTGCACGGCAGCCAATGGCTCCAATCGTGGTAATCGGCGCCCATCGCCTGACCGATCAACAGGCCGCGAAAACCGGTGCAATCGATGAACAGATCGCCCTCTATCGTGCGATCCCGGTCGAGCTTGAGCGCGCGCACCAGCCCGGTTTCACCATCCTGTTCGACATGTTCGATCCGCCCCTCGATCCGGTGCGCGCCATGCCCCTCGGCAAAACGGCGCAGGAATGCGGCATAGAGCGAGGCGTCGAAATGAAACGCATAGCCCATCTGGTTGATGACTTGCCCGTGAGCGGGTTCGGGGCGGACAAATTTGCTGGCATAGGCCGCGCGCGTGTTGAGCGAATAGGCGTCCAGTCCATTGCTATCGCCCAAATGTTTGAGCCGCGCCCAGAATTGGTGGAAATCAATCCCCTCAAGGTCGAAACCGATCCGGCCAAAGGGGTGAAAATAGCTCTCCCCGATTGCCCCCCAATCGCGAAATTCGATGCCCAATTTATAGGTCGCCTGGGTGGCGCGCATAAATTCGTGTTCATCAATGCCCAATTGCGCATTGAATTTCATGATCGCCGGGATCGTCGCCTCGCCCACGCCCACCGTGCCGATCGCCTCGCTCTCGACCAAGGTCACCTCAATCCCGGCCCCGCCAGCACCCTTGGCCCCCAAAACCTTGGATAGAGCCGCCGCCATCATCCATCCCGCAGTCCCCCCGCCGGCGATCACAATGCGTTTGATATTTGCGTCTTTCATACTGTCTCTCTTGCGCGCGTCAGCGCGTCTCGCTGGCGTTTGAGGCTGGCCAGCCATTCGATCAATTGTTGCTGTGGCATCCGGTTTGCCATCCGGTCATATCGCCGCGGTCGCACCCCGCGCCCCCACATGGCGGCGAGCCATTCGGGCGGGGTGAAGACTTCAAAATCCTCGGTTGGGATGCGCCCGCATGCGGCGAACAAGGCGAGCTTGCGCGCCAATGCGGGATGTGTCGATGCAAAAGTGTGCGATGCGAGGGGATCGCTCTCTTGCAGCAGCGCGTCCATATCGGCGATGCGCTGCGCCTCTTGCTGCGCGAGGCGGGTGTATTCGCGCTGTTCATTGGCGCTGTTGGCGAGCGGGGCGGACAGGCCGACAAAGCGCCGCGCGGCATTGACGCACACCTGCCATTCGGCGCCGGGCAAGGTGCTGGTGCAAGGCAGGGTGCAAGGCAGGGTGAGCCGGCCATTGGACCACGCACCTGCCTCCGCCTGCGCGCCGCCACCGGACCGTTCGGGTCCGCATTCGATCACCAGATCACCAGCCAGATCGCCATGCTCATCAGGCGCGTGATCGCCCGCTTTGCCCGCATCCACCAATGCGCCTGCGCGCTGCGCCAATTGCAACAGCGCGCCCGCATACCGCCCCCGCTCAAGGCGCAAACCGAAAGCAAGCCCGCCTTTCAAAACCGCATCCCAGAGCGGCGCGCCCGCACCGACGCTATGGTCAAGCGCAATTGCGGGCGAAAGATCGAACAGATCGGACGCCTCATCACCCGCAATCGCGCGGTGACGCAGCCAGAAGTGATGAAACTCCACCCCCTCATGCGGCGCAGCGACCGGGGCAAAGGGCACCGATATGGGGCCCGATGCGCTGGGGAAACGGGGGGCGAGAACCGGCTGCGCGGTGCCCGATTTGATCAAAGCCTCAAGCGGCAGGCCAATCTCGGCATGAAACCGCATATGGTCGGGCCGCGCCACTATATGCCGGTCCGCCGGCTCGCCCGCATTGGTTGGCGCCAGCACCAATGTGCGCCGCGATCCGGCGCCTGAACCTGACCTGTGCCCGGCCCTAACCAGCGCCGCGCCAGCAGCGCGCCGATCAGCGCGACCTTTGTGCTCGGCCCGCGCACGAGGATGGTCTCACCGCTCATGCCGCACCGCTTATGGCCGCATAACGGCCCAGAAATGCGGCGTGATCCTCCATATTATTCGCCGCTTTATCCATATGTCCGCGCAATCCGGCCAGATGTTGCCGCACATGATCATCGGGAAGATTGGCCACCCGCGCATCGCACGCATCCGGCATCACGCCCTGACCGATCAGAACCGCAATCCAGCTGGGCACCAGAAACAGGCCGTGATCATAGGCCGACACATGGCCATGCGCCCGAAACAGGTCGAGCCGCGCTTCAAGCGTATCAGGCACGCGCATTGTGCGCATATGGTTCCAAAAATCGGAATCATCGCGCATCGTGGCGTGGTAATGCAGGATCAAAAAGTCGCGGATCCGTTCAAATTGCAGATCCATCCAGTGATTGTATTCGCGCGTTTCGACCGCGCAATCCTGGGTTTGGGGAAACAATTCGACCAGTTTCGAAATGCCTTCCTGAATGAGGTAGATCGAGGTCGATTCCAATGGTTCGAGAAACCCGCCCGACAGGCCGATCGCCACCACATTGCGGTTCCACAATTTGCGCCGTTTGCCGGTGACAAAGCGCAAAAATCGCGGATCGGCGAGCCGCTCCCCCTCCAACCCGGCGAGCAATGTGTCGCACGCGGCATCATCGGATAAAAAGCGGCTGGAATAGACATGGCCATTGCCGGTGCGGTGCTGCAACGGAATGCGCCAACTCCACCCCGCCTCGTGCGCGGTCGCGCGGGTGTAAGGCAAAAGCGGCCCTGCGCTTTGACAGGGCACCGCAACCGCCCGGTCTGCAGGCAGCCACTCGCTCCAATCGTCATATCCGGTTTGCAAATGGCGTTCGATCAACAGCCCGAAAAACCCGGTGCAATCGACAAACAAATCGCCGGCAATCACCTGACCATTTTCAAGCGTCAGATCGCGCACACGCCCATTTTCCGGGTCCAGCGCCACATCCACCACCTTGCCCTCGATCCGTTTGACCCCGCTTTTTTCGGCATGGGCGCGCATGAACGGGGCATATTGCAACGTGTCGAATTGATAGGCGTAGCGATAGGTCGACAAGACCGAGCGCGGATCCTCGCTGGGCGGTTGGAAACGCGCTTTGCGACAGGCCACCACTGGCAGCGAATATTGATCCAGATCGCCCGTGCCCGGCTGATCAGCGAATTTGCGCCAGTAATGGTGGAAGGCGACCCCTTCATTGGGCAGGCCAAATTCGCCAAAGGGGTGGATATAGCTGTCGCCCTTGCGCCCCCAATCGACAAATTCGATCCCCAGCTTGAAGGTCGCCGAGGTCGCCGCCATGAATTCGGCTTCGTCGATCCCGATCGTGTCATTGAAGGCTTTGATATGCGGCAAGGTCGCCTCGCCCACGCCGACAACGCCGATCGCCTCGGACTCGATCAAAGTCACTTTTACACCGGTAGGACCGAGCATATGGGCCAGCCCCGCAGCCGTCATCCAGCCCGCGGTTCCACCCCCCACAATAACGACGTGATCGATCCCATCGGCAGCTTCGCCACCTCTCACACGGCACTCCTCTCTCCAGCCGCCAAAATCGCATTCCGCATGACAAAGTCAATTGCCCTGCACACAGATTTACGGCTTGTTTTTTTGGGCCTCACTTGACCTTACGCAAAGCATAGTAATACAAATTGACAACGTAAGACAAGACGGCGATGTTTAGCCGCGAAAAGATGGCGATGTTTGAGCCACTAAAAGATGGCGATGTTTGAGCCACCGAATGAGAGAGGGGAAGGGATGTCGTCGCATTTGCGAATGGGCATGATTGGCGGTGGCAATGGCGCCTTTATCGGCGCGGTGCACCGCATGGCGGCGGCGCTGGATGGTCAGATTGACCTGGTTTGCGGCGCGTTCAGCCGCGATCACGACAATTGCCTTGCCACCGGCCAGCAGCTCGGCATCGCGCCGGAGCGGTGTTACCGCGATATCGCCGCCTTATTAGCAGGCGAGAGCAAGCGCGATGATCGCGGGTCCGACACCGGATCAGGGGCGCAATTGGTCTCGATCGTCACCCCCAACCATTCGCATGTCGACATCGCCGCACAAGCCGCGCGCGCCGGTGTGCATGTCATGTGCGATAAACCCGCCGGGATCAGCCTTGCCGAGGTGGAGGGCCTTGCCCGCACGCTTGAGCAAACCGGCACGCATTACGGCCTCACTCATACCTATCTGGGCTATCCCATGGTGTGGCAGGCGCGCCATATTGCCGGGTCCAAACCCTTTGGCGCGATCCGCAAGGTCCATGTCCAATATGTCCAAGGATGGCTCGCCAATGCGGCCGAGAAGGACGGCAATAAACAGGCCGCTTGGCGCACTGATCCGGCTTTGGCGGGCCCGGCGGGTGCGCTGGGCGATATTGGCAGCCACGCCCATTCTCTGGCGGAATTTATCTGCAATTCGCGCATGCACACATTGCGCGCCCATCTGCGCCGTCACATCAACAGCCGCACGCTCGATGATGATGGTGAAATCCTGTTCGATTTGGAAAATGGCGCGACCGGATCGCTCATTTCGAGCCAGATTTGCGCGGGCGAAGAGAACGGCCTGACCATTCGCATTTATGGCGAGAATGCCGGGCTTGAATGGAAGCAGATGGAACCCAATTCGCTGATCGAGCGGCGGGCAAGCGGCGAGGTGATTGTCCACCGCGCAGGCACCGACAAACCTTTATGCGATGCCGCCTTGGCGCGGTGCCGTTTGCCCTCGGGCCATCCCGAAGGTTTCATCGAAGCCTTCGCCAATCTCTATCGCGACCATGCCCGCGCGATCCAAGCGGGAACCGCGCCCGCGCGGTCGGGCGTGCCCGGCATTGCCGAGGCGCTGCGCGGAATGGCGTTTTTGGAAGCCGCCATCGCCAGCAGCGCCCAAGGCGGCGCCCCGACCGCGATCAAACCACCGGCCTGTGGCCCGGATCTCAAGGGGCTTTTGTCATGAAGGAAATTCGTGGACCGGCCATTTTCCTAGCCCAGTTTATGGGCGAAGAGGCACCGTTCAACACGCTCGATACAATCTGCCAATGGGCCGCATCTTTGGGGTATAAGGGGGTTCAGATTCCCACCAATGATGCGCGCTGCATCGATCTTGATCTGGCCGCGGAAAGCCAGGATTATTGCGATGAACTGGCCGGGCGCTGCGCTGAGCATGGGCTCGCCATCACCGAGCTGTCGACCCATTTGCAAGGGCAATTGGTGGCGGTCCATCCGGCCTATGATGACCTGTTCGATGGCTTTGCCCCGGCGCATTTGCACGGCAAACCCCAAGCCCGCCAGGAATGGGCGGTGGATCAGGTGAAGAAGGCCGCGATCGCCTCGCGCCGGTTGGGCTTGCAAGCGCATGCCAGTTTCTCTGGCGCGTTGATGTGGCATCTGGTCTATCCCTGGCCCCAGCGTCCCGCCGGTCTGGTCGAACGCGGATTTGGCGAATTGGCGCGGCGATGGCGACCGATCCTCGATGTGTTCGACGAAAACGGCATCGATCTGGCTTATGAGATCCATCCCGGCGAAGACCTGCATGATGGCGCGAGTTTCGAGATGTTTCTGGAAGCGGTGGACCACCACCCGCGCGCCAATATCCTGTTTGATCCCAGCCATTTCGTGCTGCAACAGCTCGATTATCTGGGCTTTATCGATCGCTATCACGAACGCATCAGAGCCTTTCACGTCAAGGATGCCGAATTCCGCCCCGATGCCCGCACCGGGGTCTATGGCGGCTATCAGGACTGGCAAAACCGCGCCGGACGGTTCCGGTCGCTGGGCGATGGCCAGGTCGATTTTGGCCAGATTTTCAGCAAGCTGACGCAATATGGGTTTGATGGCTGGGCGGTGCTCGAATGGGAATGCTGTCTCAAACATCCCGAACAAGGCGCCGCCCAAGGCGCGCCCTTTATCGCCGATCACATCATCCGCCCGACCTCATACGCCTTCGATGATTTCGCCGGGGCAGATGTGGATCAGGCCAAAATTGACCGCACGCTGGGGCTCAAAAGCTAGGCAGGGCGAGGGAGAGAATTATGGCAAGTGCATCCATCAGCGCGCAGGCCGCGCCGCATATTGATCGCAATCGTTTGTTCTGGCTCAGCTGTATATCGCTGATCGTGACCGCGATGACCTTTGCGATCCGTGCCGGCATCCTGACCCAATTGTCCGATGAATTCGCGCTCAGCGACACCCAATTGGGCTGGGTCAACAGCATGGCCTTTCTCGGCTTTCCGCTGGCGATGGTGGTGTTCGGCTTTCTCTACAACATATTGGGCCCGCGGGTGATTATGATCCTTGCNTTTCTGGGCCATCTTTTGGGGCTGGTTTTGACCATTATGGCCGATGGTTTTGCCGGCCTGTTGATTTCCACCTTCTTTATCGGTTTCGCCAATGGCTCGGTCGAGGCGGCGTGCAACCCCTTGGTTGCCGACCTGTATAAAGAGGAAAAGACCAAGTGGTTGAACCGGTTCCACGTGTGGTTTCCCGGCGGCATCGTGATCGGTGCGGCGGTGTCCTATGTGATGACCAATGCCGGGATTGGCTGGCAGCCGCAGATCGCCGTGATGTTGATCCCGACCGCGATTTACGGGGTGATGGTTTTCACCACCGCTTTCCCGGCATTGCCCGACACCGAACGGGCGATAGATATCGATGCCAAGGGGATTGTTTTGATGGCCACGATATTGGGCCTGTTGGTGTTGATCGGCACGCCCAATAATCTGGTTGCCGCCTTGCCCGGCGGGTTTGTTTTGCCTTTGCTTGCGGCGCTTGGCCTTACCTTTGTGCTGATGCTGCTGCGCACGGGCGCGCGCCGCGATGCGCTTTTGTTGATCGGCTTGATGGCGATCATGAGCGTGACCGCCACATCCGAGCTGGGCACCCAGCAATGGGTCGACCGCATTTTGGGCGCGCAGCTGGGCGATTTGCCCGGGCAAGCGATGATTGTTCTGGGCATGGTCACCGGCATTATGGCGGTGGGACGCTTTTTCGCAGGGCCGTTGATCCATGCGCTCAACCCGATCGGGGTGTTGTTGATGAGCGCGCTGGTCACAACCCTGGGCCTGTTCATGATGACCACGGCAAGCGGGGCGATGGTCTATCTCTCGGCGATCATCTTTGCGATTGGCGTGTGCTATTTCTGGCCCACCATGATCGGGGTGACGGCGCAATATGTGCCGCGTTCGGGCGCGCTGGGGATGAGCCTTGTGGGCGCGGCCGGTATGTTTGCCCTGACCATTTGGAACCCGATCATTGGCGGCTGGATCGACAGCGCCAGAGCCAATGCCGAGGCAAGCGGGCTGGAGGGGACCGCGGTCGAAATTGCCGCAGGCCAAGGGGCGCTGGCGCAATTGGTCTATTTCCCGGCGGTGCTGATCGTGATCTTTGCCGGCTTCTATCTCGCCCGAAAACGCCTCGACCACGCATCAGGGAGCGCGCAATCATGACCGCTACACCCCACTCAATCGACCGCCGCGCGCTGCTGCGGCGCACAGTGACCATTGCCGGCGCGGCGGTCGCCCTGCCCAGCCTTGCCAGCCTTGCCGGATGCACCGCGCCGGCATCGTTTGACGATCACATCGCACTGGTCTCCGCGATCAGCGAGAGGATCATCCCCGCCACCGATACGCCCGGCGCAATCGAAGCGGGCGTGCCGGCCTATATCGCGGCGGTGTTCGACCAGCATTTCACCGCGCAGCAGCAAAGCGAATTCCTCGCCGGGCTCGCTTTGATCGGCGAGACCGGATTTGCCGACAGCGCCCCTGCCGCCCGCGACGAAATCCTCACCCGCTTTGCCAATGGCGGCGCAGGCGAGAGCGGCAGCGCGATTTTCCAGCAGCTGCGCGATCTGGTGATTTTCGGCTTCTACACATCCGAGGCCGCCACCAGCGAGCTTTCCTATGAAGAGCTTCCCGGCCGCTATGACGGCTGTGTCCCGATGGCCGAAATCGGCCGCGCCTGGCTCGACCGCGGCGTCTAATCCCCTATTTTGAAAACGGATCGTAAATCCCATGTCAGGCAGTGAAAATTTCGATGTGATTGTGGTCGGCTCGGGCATGTCCGGGGGCTGGGCTGCGAAGGAGTTTTGCGAACGGGGGATGAAGACCCTCGTGGTTGAACGCGGCAAACCGACCGAACATAGCGTGGGCTATACCGGCGAGTTCAAGGAACCGTGGGATATGCCGCTGCGCGACAAGGTCAATCCGCAATTGGCCGACAGCGATTACGCGGTGCAATCGCAATGTTACGCCTTTCGCGAAAGCACGCGCGACTTCTTCATCAATGACCGCGAGAACCCCTATTCCACCGGTGAAGACGCGCCGTTTTTGTGGATGCGCAGCGACACGGTCGGGGGCAAATCGCTGCTCTGGGCGCGGCAAAGCTATCGCTGGTCCGACACCGATTTCGCCGCCAACAAGGCCGATGGGCATGGCTGTGACTGGCCGATCCGTTATGCCGATGTTGAAAAATGGTATTCCTATGTCGAACGCTTTGTCGGGATCAGCGGCTCGGTCGAGCGATTGCCGCAATTGCCCGACAGCGAATTTCAACCGCCCATGGATATGACCTGTGTCGAGAAATCGGCCAAAGCGGGGATCGAGGCGACCTTTCCCGAGCGCAAGCTGATCATCGGGCGCGCGGCGCATTTGACCGAGCCGACCGACGAACAACGCGCGCTGGGCCGGGGCAATTGCCAGTTTCGCAATGAATGCGAGCGCGGCTGTTCGTTTGGCGGCTATTTCTCCAGCCTATCGGCCACTTTGCCCGCTGCCCAGCGGACCGGAAACCTGACCTTGCGCGCCAATACGATCGTGGAGAGCATTGTCCATGATCCCGCCACCAACCGCGCCACCGGCATCCGTGTGGTCAACCGCGAAACCGGCGCGCGCGAGGAAATCAGCGCCAAGGTCATCTTCCTGTGCGCCTCGACCGCGGGCACGTTGCAAGTGATGATGAATTCGCGGTCGCAGGCGCATCCCAACGGTTTTGCCAATTCATCGGGCGTGCTGGGCCAATATTTGATGGACCACCACCACCGTGTCGGCGCCAGCGGCCGGATGCCGGGATATGAGGATCAATATTTCGCCGGGCGGCGTCCCAATGGCACCTATCTGGTGCGTTATGCCAATCTCGACAATCGCACGGATGGCGAATTTCTGCGCGGCTTTGCCTATCAGGGCAGCAGCGGACGGGCATCCTGGACCAGAGCGCTGGGCGGGCAGGATTTTGGCGCCGGGCTCAAACAGGAATTGCGCCAGCCGGCAGGGTGGTGGATCAGCCTGCAGGGGTTTGGCGAACATTTGCCCGTTGCCACCAACAAAGCGAGCTTGCACCCGACCAAGACCGACAAATTTGGCATCCCGCAAATGCATTTCGATGTGCATTGGGGCGAGAACGAGGCGAAGATGCGCACCGCGATGAAAGAGGATGCGGTCGCGATGTTGCGCGCGGCAGGCGCGGTCGATGTCCACGGATTTGAAAGCGAGACAATCCCGGGCATTTGCATCCATGAAATGGGCGGCGCGCGCATGGGCAATGACCCCAAGGAATCGGTGCTCAACAAATACAATCAATGCCATGATGTGCCCAATGTGTTCGCCACCGATGGATCGGCCTTTGCCTCGATCGCGTGCCAGAACCCCTCGCTCACCTTTATGGCATTGACCGCACGCGCGGTGGATTACGCCGCACAGCGCATGAAAGAAGGGACCCTGGCATGATCATTCAACCCACCCGCCGGACATTTGTCCAAGGCTCCGCTCTGGCTGCCATGGGCGCGCTGGGCGCATGTGCGCCGTCATCTGGTGATGCGTCTGCGCCGGGGGCCGGTGCGAGCGAGGAGGACCCTTTGTACATCACCGCAATCGGCGCGCAGCTTTACACTGTGCGCGCCCTGTTCGAAGCGGACCCNCAAGCGACCTTGGCCGCTTTGGCCGAGATCGGGATCAAGGATTGCGAGACCGCCGGATTGTTCGACCATTCAGCCAGCGATATCCGCGCAATGATGGATGATCTGGGGCTGATCAGCCGGTCGGGCCATATCCGCCTCGAAACCTTGCGCGATGACCGCGAATTTGCCGCGGTCCTCGAAGATGCCGCCTTGCTTGGCCAGGACCGGCTCTATCTCGGCTGGATCGCGCCTGAGGAGCGCGGGGGCGACCAATATCGCGCGCTGGCCGCTCTGCTCAACCGCCGCGGCGAACAGGCCAAGGCGGCCGGGATGATGGTCGGCTATCACAATCACGAATTTGAATTCATCGAAGAGGGCGGAACCACGGGTTACGACATCTTGTTGAGCCAGACCGATCCGGAATTTGTGACGATGGAACTGGATCTGTACTGGGTTGCGGATGCGGGCAAGGATGCGCTCGAAATCTTCAATTCAGCCCCCGACCGGTTCAGCGCGGTGCACATCAAGGACCGCACCCCGGGCGGTGATATGGCACCGGCTGGCGATGGCGAGATCGATTTTGCAAAAGTGCTGCCCGACGCTTTGGCCAAGGGGGTTGAGCGGTTTTATATCGAACACGACAATCCGGCCGATCCGCTGGTCTCGGTCGGGCGCAGCTACACCCATCTTATGGCTGCGCTGCCGCGGTAAAATCATCCGCGCTTGTCGAAGGCGGGCTAGTCTTGATCTGTGCCGGTTAAAGCGGCGAGCATCGCCTCGTCCCAGCCGGTCGCATCATCATAGAGCGCAAATGTATTGCCATAAGACCACAGGCACCACGGGATATCAGCGCCCTCCATCGCGGTTTTAACAGCGCCAACCCATTCAACCCGCTCGGCCGGATCGACCGGGGAATGAACCCCGAACTCGCCCAGAAACACCGGGCGCCCGACCGCTTCGCGAAAGGCGGCGGCGATGGCGGCGGCATTGGCCAATTCTTCCTTGTCCGCGCCCGATCCCCAGCCGCGTGTGCCGCGTGGCATATTCTCGCCCAGCCATTGCGCCTGTTGGTGAGTGAAATTGAACGGGTCGTAATAATGGAATGTGTAGACCACATTGGGATCATCAGTGGACAAATTGGTGCCCAGCGATCCGATCCCGGACCATTCCTCGCCGCCCAAAATCACGATCCGGGTGGGGTTGTCGCGCCGAATAATGCGCAGGCCGAGCGCTTGCAGCTGGCGCATTTGTGCCCCTTTGAGGTTCTTGTGAGGCTCGTTCAGAACCTCGAACCAGACGGTGTCGGGCAAGCGCGAATAGCGCAGCGAGACCTGATCCCACAGGGCCGCAAAGCGCGCACGCTGCGTATCGGGATCCTCCATGATCTCGTCGAAATGATGGATGTTGAGCACCACTTTGAGATCATGGGCGATCGCCCAGCGGATATTGTTGTCGACCAATTCGGCAAAATCGGGGTGGATGCGATAATCGGGCGCGGGGCCGGTGTAATCGCTCCACCGCACCGGGATGCGCACCGTGTCGAACCCGGCCCGGGCGATGCGGGCGTAATCCTCCCGTGTGTAGAGCCGCCCCCACGGCGCGCCATTGGGCGCCTCGAGCGCATTGCCCATATTGACGCAGCGTTGCATCTGAAAATCGCGCGCGATCGGCGCAGAGATCTGTGCACCTTCTGGCCCAGCTTCCTGAGCCGCGAGCGGCATGGCCGCTGCCCAAACAAATCCCCCGATCAAAGCCGCAGCGCAGGCCGCGCCCCATCCTATCTTGGCGTCCATTGCATCAATCCCCCGATTGCCGCGAGCCCCCTCACCCCTTGGGCGCGGCGGTCGTGTCGCGCAGAATGAATTCGTGATCGAGCACAATCCGGTGCGCATCGGCCGGGGTGCTGGCGCTCAACGAGGAGACCAGTTCGCGCACCGCGGTCGCGCCCAGATCGCTCAAAGGCTGGCGCACAGTGGTGAGGAAGGGGCGCATACAGGTGGCGATGCTGGAATCGTCAAACCCCACCACTGACAGGTCATCGGGCACTTTGAGCCCGCGTTCGGTATAGGCCGCAACCAGACCTGCGGCCATGTCGTCATTGGCGCTGAATACGGCGGTGGGCGGATCGGCATGGTCGAGGAAGAACTGTCCCGCTTCGTAACCCGATTGGAAATCGAACGCGCCGGGCCGGACAAGGTCCGCCTCCACCGATAGGCCGGCAGCCTCCATCGCCACCGAAAACCCGGAATAGCGCACATGGGTGGATCGCTGGTTCTCGCTGCCGCGCAAAAATCCGATCCGTTTGTGGCCCAAACCGGTCAGATGGCGAACCACTTCAATCGCGGCCTGGTAATCGTCGATCTCGACCAACAGCCCCTTATTTTGCAGATCCACCGGCCCCACCCGGACCACCGGAATGCCCATTTCCTGCAACACAAAGCCGATCTTTTCATCATTGGCATAGGGCGCCAACAACACCACCCCGTCGGGGCGGCGGCGACGCATCACCGTCTCGAACGCCTCGCGAATATCGGCCATCGCCATTTCGTCGAGATGTTCGATCAGGCTGATCGACAATTGATAGCCCAATTCCTGGCACGCAATAACCGCGCCGAACTGGATCGAATTGACATAGATGCTGCCGGCATTGTGGCACACCAATGTGATGTCATAAGATCGGTTGCCGCGCAGCGAACGGGCCGATTGGCTGGGCACGTAATCGAGCTTTTCGGCCGCCTCGCGCACTTTGCGGCGCAGCTTTTCCTGCACGTGCGGCTCGTTATTGAGCACCCGCGAGACGGTCTTGATCGACACCCCGGCCAGATCAGCCACATCTTTCATCTTGGCCGAATTTTCGGATTTCGCTTTGGCCATTGTCCCCCCTTACCCGTGCGACAATTCATCAACGATACGCTCATGCAAGTCGCGGCTGAGTGGCATGAGATACAAAGTAATAGATGCAAGAACCAACAAAGTTACAGGCGCAATTGCGATATATTGACCCAGCGAGATCGCGGTCTGCGCGCTTTGCACCTCGCGCTCGGCATCGTAACCAATGCCCGACAGCAAATAGCCCACCGCCAAACCGGTCAGAGCGCCCGATGCCTTTTGCGCAAACAGGCTCGAGCCGAACACCGCCCCTTCATCGCGGCGGCCATAATTGTATTGGCCATATTCAACCGCATCGGGGATCAAGGCCCAGATCACAATCGCAAACGAGGCATTGGCAAAGCCATAGACAATCAATTGCACCGGTACACCGCGGATCAATGCAGGGCCCAGTGCAAACAGCCACACCCCCGCAAGCGCGGTCACCGCAGTGGCCAGATACCAGCATTTCTTCTTGCCCAGCGAGCGCGCAATCAGCGTCCAGACCGGCACCCCGGCCAAGGTTGCCAGCGCATAGGCGGACAAAATCACCTCGGTCTGGGCAAAGGTGGCGGTGTTGGCCTGAACGTAGAACGCCATGGGGATATTGATGCTCGCCCCGGCGGCCGAATTGAGCAACAGGACCAGCAGCAACATGCGCAAGGCATCATTGCGGACAAAGGCTTCCAAAAAGGATTTAAGGCTCCACCCGCTCTCCAGATCATCCCCGCCCAGCGGCGGTTTTTCGCGGGTGAGGGCAAAACACGCCGACAGCGCCAAGGTCGCCGCAACAGCGCCGATCATCGCGGTCAGGAAAAACCCCTCGCCCGCAGTGCTGCCGCGTTCCTCGATTGCGCGGCTGAGCGGGAAGAAGAACGAGGTGACGCACAACATCCCGCAAAAGGCGAAGAACATGCGCACCCCGGACAATTCGGCCCGCTCGACCGAGCTGAAAGTCAAACGCGCCGACAGCGCCGAATAGGGCACGGCCACAATCGTGTAAGAGGTTCTGAAGATCATCGCCGCCGCCAAAAGCGCAGCAAACAGCGCCTGACCTTCGAGCGGGGGCGCCCAGAATAACAGACAAAACGAGGCGCCCAGCCCAAAACTGCCGAGCAGGATGAACGGGCGATAGACCCCGTATTTGCTGCGATTGGCGGCCGCGATACTGGCCACGAGCGGGTCCGAAATCGCATCCCACAACAGGCCAAGGGCATAGATCCAACCGGCCAATTTGGGGTCCAGCCCGACCACTTCGGCATACCAGAAGACGAGGATCAAAGAGAGGCTGTGCCAATAGATATTGAGGCCAAAATCCCCAATCCCATAGCCCGCCAGGCGCTTGAGCTTGTCCGCCTGCATCAGCGCACCCGCCGATAGGCGATGGAGATAGGCCGCCGGCATCGCTCTAGAACCTGCCCAGACCCGCCATCCGGCAACGCACCGAAACCAACCGGTCGCCCGCCGTGATGAACAAAGTGCGGCCATCCTCGCCAAAGGCGCAATTGGCGCTGGCCCGGCCGGTGAACACCCGCCCCAAACATTGCCCATCCCGATCGATCACCAACACCCCGCCCGGCCCGGCGAGCAGGACATGCCCCTCCACCGTCACCGCCATTCCGTCGGGCAATCCGCCGACCGGATGCATGAAGTTGCGGGCATCGAACCAGATGTCGTCTCCGTCCTGCTGCGCGATGGCGCCCGCCTCCAGCTTGAAACGCCGGATCAACGGGGCATCGGGATCTGATTGGCTTACATAGAGCCAGCCTTCGTCCGGGGACAACGCCGCGCCGTTGGGAAAGGTCATATC
This sequence comes from Erythrobacter sp., assembly GCA_013214365.1. GTDB lineage: Bacteria > Pseudomonadota > Alphaproteobacteria > Sphingomonadales > Sphingomonadaceae > Erythrobacter. The sequence continues at coordinate 5,147 of JABSPI010000067.1, read as the reverse complement.
GTCCACAATCCGGGCAATTTCCCCCTCAGGCGAGCGGCAATAGACACCGTTGACAGCCATTTGTTTGAGCGGCGAGGCATTCAACCCCTCCAGCCCATAGGGCGGATCGGTGAAATAGATCGTGCCATCCCCCGCCTCGATCAGATCATTGGGACTGTTGAAACGCTGCCCGTCAAATTGCGCGGCGAGCACGCGGCGCTCGCCCGTGGCAAAATCGCGCGCTTCGAGTGCGCGGGCGCCGTGATTGCAGATCAACAATTCACCGCTATGGCCCATCATCAGGCCATTTGCGCCCGGCTCGCGCATGCCGCCGGCCTGATCGGGGGCCACTCCCGAAGGATCAAGAAACACATCCACCCCCGCCGCATCCGACCAGCAATAGGCGCGGTTGCGCGGCACATCGGTGAAATACAGCCTTTGCCGCNCGCGGTCCCATGCCGGNCCTTCGGCCCAGCGATGTCCAGTGGACAGCNNTCTGCCCGTGTCTGCGGTGTCGATCACATCGGCAAAAGCGGGATCGAAAATCTCGAACTCGGCTGCGCCCACCGGCCCGCCTGCGCCCACCGGATTGTGGCCCAATGCACGATTGAGGCCCATTGCATCCAGCCCGACCAGCCCCGATGCAGCGATCCCCGATGCGGTTACCAGACCGCCCCAAGCGGTTTCCAACATGTCTCTACGCGAAATTGTCACCGCGACTCACCCTCCTCCAAGCCCTTGGTATTCCAATGTTGACAACCTTGTCAAAAATCGCTCGTGTAAAGGCTGAGAAAGATTCGCAAGCGCGTTTCGCCGCGCAGCATATGAGAGGATTGAGCAATGGCCTCACGGCTTTTGGGGTGGAGCGCAGCACCGGTATTGGCATTGGCACTGGCGCCGGTTTTGACCGGATGCGCGGCCGGTTCAACACAGGCCGGTTCAACACAGGCCAATACGACACAGGCCAATACGACACTGGCCAATAACACACTGGCCAATAACACACTGGCGGCCCCTGCACCGATTTCCCCGGCCGCAAATGCCGCCGCGATCACGCCCGAAATATGGCCCGAACTCGCCCGCGCCCCGCTCGACCCCGCGATCGAGGCGCAAATCACCGCGATCATGGCGCAAATGACGCTGGAGCAGAAAGTGGGCCAGACCATCCAAGCCGATTCGGCGTCGGTCACCCCCGAACAGGTCAAACAATACCGCCTCGGCTCGGTCTTGAGCGGAGGCAATTCAGCCCCCGGCCCGCTGCCCTATGCCGATGCCGCAACATGGCTCGCCAGCGCGGATGAATATTGGCACGCATCGACCGATCCCGACGGGGTGGAGATCGCGATCCCGATCATCTGGGGCATTGATGCGGTCCACGGCCACACCAATTTGCTCGGCGCAACGGTGTTTCCGCACAATGTCGGCCTTGGCGCAGCGCGCGATCCCGATCTGATCGAACGGATCATGCAAGTCACCGCGACCGAATTGGTTGTGTCGGGCCATGACTGGACCTTTGCCCCCACTTTGGCGGTGCCGCGCGATGATCGCTGGGGCCGGGGCTATGAGGGTTTTTCCGAGGAACCGGGCGTCGTCATATCCTATGCCGACCGGATCGTCGAAGGCTTGCAAGGCACCTATGGCGAGGCCGATTTCCTCTCGCACGGGCGGGTTTTGTCGGCGGCCAAACATTATGTCGGCGACGGGGCCACTGATGGCGGCCGCGACCAAGGCGATGCCAGCATTTCGCAAGAGGAGCTGCGCGATATTCACGCAATGGGCTATCTCCCCGCGCTCGAGGCGCAAGTGCAAACCGTGATGGTGTCCTTCTCCAGCTGGCAGGACATCAAGATGACCGGCAACAAGGCGCTGATCACCGATGTGCTCAAGGGCCGAATGGGGTTTAACGGATTTGTGGTCAGCGATTGGAACGCGCATGGCCAGATTCCGGGGTGCAGCAACACCGATTGCCCCGAGGCATTCAATGCCGGGATCGATATGTTCATGGCCCCCGACAGCTGGCAGGGCCTGTATGAAAGCACGCTTGCCCATGCACGCTCGGGGCGGATTTCGCGCGAACGGCTCGACGATGCGGTGCGGCGGATTTTGCGGGTCAAATTGCATTACGACCTGTTCAATCGCGGCGCGCCCAGCACCCGGCCGGGCGCCGGCGATATCAGCCATCTGGCCACAGCCGAGCACAAGGCGATCGCACGCGAGGCGGTGCGCAAATCCATGGTTCTGTTGAAAAACAACAACCAGACCCTGCCGCTTGCCGCGGGGCAGCGTGTGCTGGTCGTGGGCGACGGCGCCAACAGCATCGCCAAAGCGTCGGGGGGATGGACCTTGTCATGGCAGGGCGGATCGCACGGCAATGACGAATTTCCCGGCGGCCAATCGATCCTCGATGGCATTCGCACCCATGTCGAGGCCGCTGGCGGGACAGTGATTTTCGATGAAACCGGCACCGGCAATCACACCGCCGATGTCGTGATCGCGGTCTATGGCGAAGACAGCTATGCCGAATTTCAGGGCGACCGCCCGCATCTCGATTGGTCCGATGGCGCCTTCGACACCGCTTTGCTCGCCTCCTATCAGGAGCGCGGCATGCCGGTGGTCTCGGTGTTCCTTTCGGGCCGCCCGATGTGGGTCAATCCGGAAATCAACGCCTCTGACGCCTTTGTCGCCGCCTGGCTTCCGGGGAGCGAAGGCGGCGGGGTGAGCGATCTGTTGTTTGAACAGGATAAGGGTTGGGATTTCACCGGNAAANTGTCCTTTTCATGGCCGCGCACCGCCGCGCAGACGACAATCAATGTGGGCGATGCAGANTACGATCCGCTGTTCGCTTTCGGCTATGGATTGTCGTTGAGCGATGCGGTGCAAATCGCGCGATTGTCCGAAGTGTCAGGGGTCGATCCCAATGCCTCTTCATCGGGCGATGTGATGTTTGCCAATGGTCAGACGCCCAATCCGTGGTCGCTTTACGGCGTGGTCGGGGGAACCCAGACGCGGCTGAATTCGAGCACATGGGATGGCGGTGATCTGGTCTTTTCCGGGATTGACCGGCTGGCTCAGGAGGATTCGCTGCAAATCGAGTGGCGCTCGGCCCAGCCCATGGTGCGGATCGCCAATCACGCGCCGGTGGATTTCACCCGGCAAAGCAATGGCGATATGGAATTGGCGTTTTTCATCCGCAATCTCGATGCGGCATCCACCCGGCTGCAAGTGGCGCTGGGCTGCGAGAATTTTGCCGATTGCGAAGGCGGGTTGAGCGTCGATGCCGGGAGCGGCGAATGGCAGGAAGTGCGTTTGAGCCTTGCGTGTTTTGAAGAGCGCGGGGCCGATCTCAGCAAAGTGAGCACCGGGCTGTTGCTGGCCACGGGGGGGCCGGCAAAGATCGGGATTTCGCACATTCATCTCGCGCCCGATATCGACGCGACCAAATCCTGCGGATTGTGACCAGCGGGCGGCGGACATAGCGCGTGACAGGCCCGCATAGGCTGATCGTGATGATGGGGCCGAGCGGTTCGGGCAAATCCTATATCGGCGCGGCGTTAGCCCGTGATTTGGGCACTAATCCGGGCGCTGATTTTGTTGAAGGCGATGCGTTTCACCCCCCGCACAATATCGCCAAGATGGCGCAGGGCACACCGCTCGACGACAGCGACCGGGCGGCATGGATCGACGCGCTTGAGCGCCATATAGGCGGCCTTTGTGCGCCGGTTGTGGTGCTGGCCTGTTCGGCGCTGACCACCTATGTGCAGGACCGGCTGCGCCAGATGACCCAGCGAGACGTGCATTTCGTGCTGTTGCAGGCCGCGCCCGGCGTGCTGGCCCGGCGGATGCGCGAGCGCCGCGACCATTTCATGCCCGCCAGCCTCTTGCCCAGCCAGATCGCCAGCCTGAGCGCGCCGCGCGATGCGATCTGCGTGGATGCGAGCGCCCCGGTGGCGCAGATCACCGCGCGCATCCGCGCCGAATTAGACCGCCGCGCCCAGGATCAGCGCGATGACAAAGCCGGTCAGCCCGACCAGAGTTGAGGCCACGGTCCAGCTCGCCAGGGTTTGCCCCACGCTGATCCCGAAATAGCGCGAGACCAGCCAGAAGCCGGAATCGTTGACATGGCTGACCACGCTTGCGCCCGATGCAATCGCGATCACCATCACCGCCAAATCCCACGCCGACAAGCCCGCCGCCAGCGCCAAGGGGGCCGCCAAGCCGGCCGCGGTCAACATCGCGACAGTGGCCGACCCTTGCGCCACCCGCACCATCGCGGCGAGCAGGAAACCCGCCACTATCGGCCCCAGCCCGAAGCCCAGCAGCCCCTCAGCCAGCATCGCGCCTGCACCGGTGTCGACCAGAACCTGTTTGAACGCCCCGCCTGCCCCGGTCACCAGCAAGATCACCGCGGTCGGCTCGAACGCGCGGGCCAGCCCGTCCTGCAAGCGCGCCCGCCCCGCCGCATCAACCGGGCGCAGCACCCACGACGCCAGCCCGCATCCAATCAACAGCGCGGCGAAAGGATGCCCGATAAACGCGATCCACTCGCCCAAGCCGGCTGATCCTTCACCCGCGCCATCCCCCGGCCCCCAAAGCGCGGTGAGAGCAGCCAAAATGATCAACCCCACCGGCACCGCGATCGCCAGCACAGCGCGGCGCGCCAAAGCGGTGTCGGTTGGCCCCATTTGCGCCGGGATATCCGCCGCCAAGACCCCTGCGCTGGCCCGGTCATAGGGCCCCTCCCCCACGCCCACGCCCTCGCGCTCGCCCTCGCCCTCGCCCTCGCCCGATGCCAGCCAGCCGCGCCGATCAGCGAAATGGGCATAGGCCGGCCCCGCAATCAGCATGGCCGGCACCCCCGCCGCCAGCCCGCACACCATCACCAGACCCAGATCCGCGCCCAGCATCTGAGCCACCGCAACCGGCCCTGGAGTGGGCGGAATAAAGGCATGCGCCGCCGCCAGCCCCGCAAGCAGCGGCAGGCCATAAAACAGCGCAGGCCGCCCCGATTTGAGCGCCAGCGCATGAACCAAGGGAAACAGCAGGATCAAACCGACATCAAAAAACACCGGGATCGCAATCACCAATCCCACCACGCCCATCGCAATCGAGGCGGCGCGTGGGGGCCGATCGCCGATGATCGCCCGCGCCAAAGCGGCCGCGCCGCCGCT
>JABSPI010000066.1 GCA_013214365.1 Erythrobacter sp. | reverse complement strand
CGCCTCTCATCTGGAGAATGTCTTACATGCTTACCCCAATTTCGCTGCTGATCATGCGGATCGGCACTGGCGGGCTGCTTATTATCTGGGGCCTGGTGCGCGCGGTGGGCGGCTATGGAAGCGAGCTGTCACAAAACTATTATGGCGGGATTGGCGCGCATGACATGGTGCAATTGGCGTTTGGCTGGGGCGAGGTTGCGCTTGGCCTGTTGGTGGTGCTGGGCTTGCTGCGCAAATACACGCTGGTGCTATCGGCGGTGATTTTGGTCGGCGGCGCATTTGCGATCTGGCGCCATTTCCTCGATCCGTTCGGGTATTATCTGTTCGCTAATCCCGAGGATGCAGATATTTTCTTCTTCCCCTCGATCACAGTGGCCGGCGCGGCTTTGGCGCTGATTGCGCTGCGCGATCTCGACACGCTGGCGCTTGACCGGTTTTTCAGCAAAAAGGACGCCTGAACCTTCTCAAAAGCTGAACCACCAAATCAGCTGAACCATCAAAAGGGCGCGTCTTGGACCTGTTTGATCAATTGCGCGGTATTGTCGGGATTGCGGTGCTGCTGGGCCTTGCCTGGGGGTTGAGCGAGGATCGCCGCGCGACACCGGGATGGCGATGGGCGCTGGGGGCGCTGGCTTTGCAGGCGGGCCTCGCGCTGTTGATTATCCGGGTTCCGTTTGTCTGGGGCGCGATGGAATATCTCAACCAGGCGGTGTTCGCGGTTGAGCGGGCGACGCTGGTCGGCTCGTCCTATATGTTTGGCTATCTGGGCGGGGCGCCTTTGCCTTTCGCGCTGGAGCCGGGGCGCGATCCGCCGGTGATCATTGCGTTTCAAATCCTGCCTTTGGTGATCGTGTTTTCCGCGCTTTCGGCTTTGCTGTGGCATTGGGGCGTGCTGCGCGCGCTGGTCAATGCGCTGTCCTTTCTGTTGCGCCGGACCTTGGGGGTGAGCGGGGTGGTCGGGCTTGCGGGCGGGGCCAATATGTTTCTGGGTGTGGTGGAAAGCCCGCTGGTGATCCGCGCCTATCTTGCAAAGATGAGCCGGGCCGAATTGTTCCAGATCATGGTGCTGGCCATGTCGACCATTTCGGGCGCTGTTCTGGTGCTTTATGCCAGCACGCTCAAAGCCACTTTGGCCAATCCGGTCGGCCATATGATTGCCGCCTCGCTGGTCTCGCTGCCTGCAGCTTTGCTGATTGCCCGGCTGATGGTTCCGGGCAGCGCCGGTGATGCGGCGAGCGATAAGAGCGCGGATCAGAGGCCGGATGATGCCGCGGCTGAGGGGCCGGGCGACGAAGGGGGTCTTTCCTACCAATCGAGCATTGATGCGATCGTCAAAGGGACGATGGACGGGATGCAATTGTTCCTTGCCGTGGTGGCGATCATCATCGTGGTCTTTGCGCTGGTGGCGCTCGCGGATGAGGCGCTGGCTCTGGTGCCCGTGGGCGGGGAGGCGCCGCTCACCTTGCAGGGGATTTTCGGGTGGATTTTCGCGCCCTTTATGTGGCTGCTCGGCGTGCCATGGGCCGAGGCATCGAGCGCGGGCGAATTGATGGGCACCAAGGCGATCCTCAACGAATATGTCGCTTTTCTTGAATTGGCGGCGTTGGAGGATGGCACTTTGGGCGCGCGCAGCCAATTGATCGTGATCTATGCGATGTGCGGCTTTGCCAATCTGGCCAGTATCGGCCTGTTGGTGTCCACCATTGGCACCCTATGTCCCGATCGCCGGGCCGAAATTGCCGGATTGGGGATCAAAAGCTGGATTGCGGGAAATATCGCCACCGCGATGACCGGTGCGTGGATCGGCCTGTTGACGCTCGTTGGGGGCGGCCATGTTTGATGCCCTTTTGCGCCCTGTGATCGATCCGCCATTGAACCGTTTGGGCCGGTGGCTCGCCGCAATCGGGATCAGCGCCAATATGCTGACCTTTACCGGGCTTGCGGCGGGGCTGGGCGCGGCGGTGGCGATTGCCTTGGGCGAATTGGGCTTGGGGCTTTGCCTGATCATTGCCAACCGCGTGCTCGACGGGCTTGACGGGGCGGTGGCGCGCGCAAGCCAGCCAACCGCTCTGGGGGGCTATTTCGACATTGTCGCCGATTTCGCCTTTTACGTCTCCATTCCGCTCGCTTTCGGGGTGCTGGAGACGGACAACACTTTGCCCGCTCTGGTTCTGGTGGCGAGCTTTGTTTTGACCGGGATCAGCTTCCTCGCCTTTGCCGTCATCGCTGCCGAACGCGGCGAAGAGACCACGGCGCATGGGCAGAAAAGCTTCTTCTATTCCACCGGCCTTGCCGAAGGGGCCGAGACGATCGTGGTGTTTGCGGCGATGTGCCTGTTGCCTGCATGGTTCGGGGTCATCGCCTATATCTATGCCGGCCTATGCGCGCTGACGGTGGTGCAACGCAGCGCGCTGGCCGTGATGCGATTCCGCTGAGACGCGTAGGGCGCGCAGGCCTCACGCCAACGCGCATTAACGGGCGGGTTTAGCGATCGCCGATCTTTTGCGCGACATTGGCGCGCAATTCGGTGAGGCGCGCGGCATTCGCGCCCAGATCGCTTTGGCCTACGCGGCTGACCGACCGGAAATTGATCTCGCGATCATCAATGCGGGCGACCACATCATCCTTAAACCCGTACCAGAAGGTTTCCGCGACCCCTTCAACCCGGCCTGCCGCTGCATCCTGACGAATATCGGTGAAGCCCATATTGTCCATCGCCGCGGCCACAGCTGCCATTGCGTCCGGCTTGGTCGCCCCGCCCAGCGGCAGCGGCCGCAAATCATAGGTGTCGATGATAATCTGGGCATGGTTCTTGATCGCCAGTTCCGGCGACACGCCGGCATACATCGGCAGCTCGCTCAAAGGGATCTGGTAATTGTTTAGCGGATTGGCGCCGGTTTTGGCCCGCTGCGCCAGAGTTTCGGCGGACAGGGCCGGCGGGTCGGCGGTGTCTGTGGCGACATCATGGATCGGGTTGTTCTCCGCTTTGCTCCCGGTAGAAAACCCGAACAGCGCGAGCGCGCCTGCGACAATCAGCCCCAATGCGCCAATCGCAACGACCGGCTGGCGGCGCGGTTTTCGCACCAGCCCCAATATCAACGAGACCAGCGCAACAATCGCCAGGATGCCAAGCAGGAACGGCCCGGCTGAAAAGGTCATTCCGCCAAGGCCCGTTTGCCAGCTCCACAACCCGATCTTGGTGCCGAGCGCGGCGATCATGAAGTAGATGGGAAGGAACGCCGCAATGGCGAGGACGAGCTTGGAATGCCAGGTCAGGTTTTTCATGGCACCCGTGTTTAACGCGGCTGTTCAAATTGGCAATCCATTGCTGCAACCCAGCAGTGCACGGCCGCGTAACTGCTCGTATGAATTGTTGATGTGCAGCGTTTTGCGGCCCAGCGCGAGGCGCCATAGCAAAGCGCGGTAAGCGCGCCTTTTTGCCGCCTTGCCGGAACGAACAGGCCGACCATTCGTAAAGTTGAAATTGCCAACTCATCGGATTAGGGTTTGACTGGGATGATTTGGTCAGCGGTCGGATGAAAAACCGACCCTTCTGAAGAAGAGGAATGCAATATGCGTAAGATTTTCATGAGCTCTGTGGCGGCCACTGGCATGCTCGCTCTGGCGGCGTGCGGCGGCGAACAGGCTGCGGAAGCTCCGGCAGCGGCGGACGAGACGGCTGAGGCCGCTGTTGAAGAAGTGGTTGAAGAAGCTGCTCCTGAAGAAGTGGTGGAAGAAGTCGCCGCGGTCCCTGCGGCCGAAGCCAATGGCACGATCATCGAGGTCGAAATGTTGACCCGCGATCCCGACACGGGCCGCCAGGTGTTCAAGCCGGGCCTGGTGCGCGCCAAAGTTGGCGATACGATCGTATTCAAAGCGGTCAATCCGACCCACCTGGCTGCATCGATTGATGAAATGTTGCCCGCCGGTGTGACCGGTTTTGAAGGCAAGGTGAACGAGGAAGTCGCCTATGTTGTGCCCGCGCCGGGCATTTATGGCTATAAATGCACGCCGCATTATGCCGCGGGTATGGTTGGCCTGATCGTGGTTGAAGGCGAAGGCATGATGGACAATCTCGAAGCGGCCAAATCGGTCCGCCATGTCGGGATGGCCACGCGCGTGTTTGACGAGCTGTTCGCTCAGGTCGAAGGCTAAGCCAAAGCGGGTTTTACCACCCGATTAAAAAAGGGGCGCTGCGGGTGATCGCGGCGCCCCTTTTTTGTCCGCTTCATATCTCGTTTTCTACCCGCGCGCCGGGCAATGGGCACAGCGCACGAAAAAGGGCGGCGTGGGGCCTCTCATCGAGGTTTCCATGCCGCCCTTCTCGCTTGCGCTTTTGGCTCTGCCAGCAGGGATCAGGCTGCAGTTGCCATGCGCGCGAGCTCGCATTGTGACCAGATCTCGCTCAATGCGTTGACCAGTCGGGTGATATCGCCGGGCCCGTGCACCGGTGATGGGGTGACCCGCAATCTTTCGGTTCCCACCGGGACTGTGGGGTAATTGATCGGCTGGACGTAAATGCCGTGATTATCCATCAACCAATCGCTGATCATTTTGCACTTCTTGGCATCGCCCACCATCACCGGGATGATGTGGCTGGGATTATCGATATGCGGGATGCCCAGAATGTCGAGCTGGCGCCGCACCTGAGCGACGCGCTCGCGCTGCAATTCGCGTTCGGCATCGCTGTGTTTCAAATGCCGGATACTGGCCGCTGCACCCGCCGCGATTGCGGGGGGCAGGGCGGTGGAGAAGATAAAGCCGCTGGCAAAGGTGCGGACGAAATCGACCAGATCCTTGCTCGCCGCGATATAGCCGCCCATCACGCCATAGGCTTTTCCCAAAGTGCCCTCGATCACGGTGATCCGGTCCATCAAGCCTTCGCGTTCGGCCACACCGCCGCCGCGCGGACCATACAGGCCCACTGCGTGCACTTCGTCGATATAGCTCATCGCGCCGTGTTTTTCGCACACATCGAGAATGTCCGCGATCGGGGCAATGTCGCCATCCATGGAATAAACGCTTTCAAACGCCACCAATTTGGGCACGTCCGGGCCATATTCCGCCAGCTTGCGATCGAGGTCCTCAACGTCGTTGTGGTTCCAGATTTTATAAGGCGCCTTGGAATGGCGGATCCCCTCGATCATCGAGGCATGGTTGAGCGCATCGGAGAACACCACGCAGCCCTCGATCTTGCTCGCCAGCGTGCTCAACCCGGCCCAGTTCGAGACATAGCCCGAGGTGAACAGCAAAGCGGCCTCTTTGCCATGCAAATCAGCCAGCTCGGCTTCGAGTTCGACATGGTAATGATTGGTGCCCGAAATATTGCGCGTGCCGCCCGCCCCGGCGCCGCATTCATCAAGGCAATCATGCATGGCCTCGATCACTTTGGGGTGTTGGCCCATGCCCAGATAATCGTTCGAACACCACACCGTGACCGCCTGTGTGCCGCCGTCAACAAAGCGGGTGGCGTGGGGAAAGCGTCCGCGATGGCGTTTGATATCGGTGAAGACACGGTACCGTCCTTCCTCGCGCACGCCGTCGAGTTCCCGGGCGAAATAGGCTTCAAAGTCCATGAGTGCTTTCCCCAATTGTGAATGCAGTGGTTTGGTTTTGAGTGTTTTGACCACCCGCCGCCAGTTGGGCGGGATTTTCTTGACCTATGCCGCGTTTGGGCAAGGCCCAGCCCCAGAGCATTCCGTCACGAAATGGCAGAGCCAGAAAGACATGTTCGAGCGCGCCCAATAGGCACAAAGCGGTCAGCAGGCTGGCGCCGACCATTTCCGGGCTGCCTGGCGCCGCGGCGATGGCGAGGCTGGCAAACCATCCGGCCAAAGCCAAAATCGCAAGGATCGATCCCGCCAGAAGCGCGGTCAGACGATTGGCCCCGAAATAGCTTTTGAGATAGTCCAGATGCGCCGGCAGCATTTCGGTGGTCGAATTGGGCACGCCGACAAACAGGTTGATCTTGGACGACAATCTCAGCCCGAATAGCAAGACAAACACTGTCACGCCGATCTGGTTGGGGGCATTCCACGAAAGCGAAATCAGCATCAGCGCGGTCAGCGCCAGCGCCACTTCGTGGTGGAGGACGGTCGCGCTGGCCTGGACGAAGCGGTCCAGACCCTTGGTGCCCGGCGCGCAGGGTGTGCGGCGCGGGCCCGCGGCCGCTCCGGTCAGGAACCCGATCTCATGCCAGCCCCACACCATCAGCGCGCCGATAAACGCGGTGTAGACCGCCGCCACGCTGACACTGAACGCACTCAGCAAAATCGCGACCAATCCCAAAATGCCGGCAAATCCGCCGATCATGACGCTGCGCCGGAAGGTCGCACGGCCGCGATTATCGGCCCATGCGATTATGCCGGTCGCCATGAACCAGATGATCACCGTCACGATGAACGGGATAATATGGCCGCTCCAACTTACCATGCAGGATGCAGCCGGATGGATTGCGGCAAGGTGTTGGGTTTGGTGCGATGGAAATACATCCGGGCAAAATTATATCCCGCGCCCAGCGATCCCCCGATCCGTTTGAAAAATCCGCCAATCCCGCCTTGGGCTTTGCCATCGTCGATCCGCATCGCGGCCTGGCGCAGAGCCTCCATCCGGGCGCGGAATTTGGGGTCGTCAATATCCAGCTCGACCGGGAAAACCTGGCGCGCGATCTGGTTGCAGATCGAAAACACCTGATAGTCATATTCGGTCGGGTCCACCCCCAAAGCGGCGTGGAAAACCGGGCGGTTGTGGTCGCGCACATACATGGTGGCATAAACCGAGAGCAGGAAGAACCGGATCCACAGCTTGTTGCGCCCCTCCAGCAATCCCGGTTCCGCCCGCAGCAGCATGGCAAACGCCTCGCCGTGGCGGAATTCGTCATTGCACCATTCCTCGAACCAATCGAAGATCGGGTGGAATTTCTTGTCCGGATTGGCCGCCAGATGGCGATAGATCGTGATATAGCGGGCATATCCGATCTTTTCCGACAGATAGACCGCGTACCAGATGAATTTCGGTTTGAAATAGGTGTATTTCTTGGTCTTGGTCAAAAAGCCCAGATCGACCCCGATCCCGGCATCTTTGAGGCTTTCATTGATGAAGCCTGCATGGCGGCTTTCATCGCGGGCGAGCAATTTGAACAATTGCTTCACATCGGGATTTTTGGTCCGCCGGGCGATTTCGGCATAGAGCACGCAGCCGGAAAATTCCGACGTCATCGAGCTCACCAGGAAATCGGTAAACTCGGCGCGCAATTCAGGTTCGAGCGATTCAATAATCCCGGCAAAATCGTCCTTTTGCCGAAAGTGCATTTTGTTGGGGTCGCCAATCATATCCGCGATCAATTGGTCCCATTCCTCGCGCACCAACGAGACATCGATCGCATCGAGCGCGTCGAAATCGGTGGTGTAGAAACGCGGGGCCAGCATCGTGTCCTGCTGCGCCAGGTCCATCGCCTCTTCGCTGGTCATCATGTCCTGATGCTCGGCTGATGTGATCTCAGTGTGAGCGTTCATTTGATCCTCCCTGCGTTGAAGCTGACTTCGTAGAGTTCGGCCAGATCGAAATAGGCGGCAAAGCGGGTGAGCGCGCGTTTGACCGGCCCGGCGCGGGTCACGGTTGCGGTGCGTTCAAACACTTGCTTGCTGCCGAATGGGATCGAGACAGGCGCGCCGTGGACGCGCACTTTGTCGCCCGGCTCCATTTCGATATGTTCGGGCAATTCGACATGGGCGTGAAAGTTTTCCGGGCTTTGCTCGATCGTGATCGTGCACGGGGTTTCAAACACACGCGGCGCCGTCGCCGATTGCTGGGCCATCGAAGTCATTGTCCCGTCCCCTGTTCGAGCATGGCGGCAAACACCGCGCGATTGTCGGCCCCGAACGAGCCCAGCTCGACCGCTTTGCCGGTGGTGGTGTCGCGCAAGGTGAGCTGGCCGTTATCCCATTCGATCAATTCAAACGGAGTGGCGCGGCCAATCCCGTTGATCCGCCGATGGTGCACCAGGCTGCGCACGCTGGAGCGGACAAATCCGCCAGTGCCCGGGCCAAAGCTGGCGATCTGCTCGCCGCTAAAGGCGTCTTCGATCCGCACTGTGCCGTCGGTTTCGTCAAAAAAGGCCAGCGACCTTGTCGCAATCGCCATTGCGCCCGATGCCGCGCGCGCTTCGCTTGGGACGGCTTGCCGTTCAAAAAAGCCGAGGCTGACCGAGGAGGCCAGCGCAAGCGAGAGCACAACCAGCCCGCCCATCAAGATCACCGGGACCCGGTGGCGAAACGGTTCGGGCGAGCCATGTTCGGAAACCAACGTGTTCATGCCGGCGCCCCCTGAGGATGAGCACCATTAGAAGGTTCGGGCGCGGCAGGATCGGGTGCAGCGGGTGCAGGCTGGGTCGCACCGACCATTGTGGATGTGTCATCGCCCGCCATATTGCGCTCGATCGCGTGCACCTGTGCGCAGGCATCGGCCAACATCCGCGCCACGCCCGCCGCATCAGGCAAAGCGCGCAGCAAGGGTTGCGGCGAGGCAAAATGCAAAGGCCGGCAATGCGGCCACAACAGCATATAGCCCAAAGGCTGATCCCCGGTGATCTGCAAGGCGATCGAGCCATGGCCCGCTTTCCCGTGCGCTTTAAGATCGGCCGCACCGATATGTTTGAGCGGGATGCTGATCCGTTTTTCCAGCGCAATCCCGATCACCATAACCACGCGTTGATTGGTCAGGATATAGCTCGTCTTCTTGACCGACAGCCACGCCAGACCGAGCAGGATGAGGAATGCCACAGCCCCCATCACTGCCACGGTGATCGCGCTGGGCATGCCGCTCGCAAAGTAGGCGCCCACGGTCAAAATCGCGAAATACACCGCCACGATATTGGTCCGAAACGCGCTCGAGGCGAATTTGCGGAAATCGGGCTGTCCACGCCACAGCACTGTTTCATCAGCGCTGCGGCGGAAGATGATTTCGCTCACCGCCTCCGGAACTTCGCCCGTGCCATAGCCCCTGATCGAGGCCGGCGCGGCGTTCAGCCCGGAGGCATTTGGTGCATTTAGAGCCATGGTTCACCCCGTTCTGGCAGGGCATACATGTAGCCGCCGCCGTAATAGGCCATGATCTTGTCCTCTTCGAGACGGGTGATCTGGCCCGGTGTTGCGATGCCGGGAACCGCGTCGAATTGGTCTGAGCGGATGGCATCGATATCGACCAATTCGGTTTGGTCATCGGCGATCACCGACAAGCCGCCCAGCCAGCTTTTGCCCTGGACCGCGCAGAAGGTCATCGGTGCGAGCACTTTCTTGCCCGAATTGGTGGTCACTTCGAGATAGCGGATCAGATGCTCGGCCTGATCGACCCAGAC
>JABSPI010000065.1 GCA_013214365.1 Erythrobacter sp. | reverse complement strand
ATGATCTCGGAGTAATTTTGTTCGAGGCAATCGTAAATGGCCGGTCGGTATGGGCAATTCTGGACAACGGCGCAGGCAACACGATCATTGATACGGGCCTAGCTCGCGAACTGAACCTGCAAGTGGAAAGCGCCACAGGCACAATTCGAACAACCCACTCCCAAACTGAAAAGTCCACCGTGAACGGCGTGCGGCTTGAAGTGCCAGGACAATTTAAGATCGCGGGCAATTTCGTGGGGGCCGACCTTGCAGCAATTTCTGAAGTCGCCGGGAAAGAGGTTGGCTTGATTCTAGGGTCTGATATCCTCAGTAACTTATCTTATCTTGTCGACGCCAAAAATAAACGAATGATCTTCGTTTTGGCAGGTGGGATGAATCCCAGAAGCCCCTCAGTCACAGTGATCCATCTCAGCAATGGCGTTCTCGAAGGTACCCTAAACGGGTCTCCAGCGAGATTTCAAGTTGACCTGGGTAGCAACAGCCCTTTGCTGGTTTTACGGGATTCTTGGAAGAAGTATTTCGAGATGAGTGATACTACAACGGTGAGTAGATCGATCGATTTATCCGGAACGATCGTCGAACGTGTTGTCGTGGAAGATGTTGCCGTATCATTTTCAGGTATCGATGCGACGCTTGACGCGCGGCAGATTTCCTCTTCGCGCGACGGCGTGGACGGCTTTCTTGGCTTCCCCGTTTTTCACGATCGGGTTGTTATTTTCGACTACAGAAATGATCGAATTTTCATCCTAGATTGAGCAATTTGCGACATGGCATATTGGCTCGCATCTCAGTCGCAGGATTACCCGGCGAAGGGCACGCCAATTCCAAGGTATTCGCGTTTGAGCTAGGCGATAGAGCATTCACGGCGATAGGCTATGTCGACTGTCGCAAGGCGGCGCGGTTTGCAAGTCTCACAAAGCCTGTGGAAACGCCTCTCCCCGCTGGGCGTATGCATTGCTAGGTGTGGGGGATGTCCCAGACCACTGTGCCAGACGATTCTGATCCGTTCGACGCCATTGTCGATGCCCCTTTCGATGCCGCCTTGTCCGAGCGGTATCTGGTCTATGCGCTTTCGACCATCACCGCGCGCTCGCTGCCTGATCTGCGCGATGGGTTGAAACCGGTCCACCGCCGGTTGTTGTGGACCATGCGGCAATTGAAGCTCGACCCGAGCAGCGGGTTCAAGAAATCCGCCCGTGTGGTCGGCGAAGTGATCGGCAAATATCACCCCCATGGCGACACCGCCGCCTATGATGCGATGGTGCGGTTGGCGCAGGATTTCTCGCTGCGTTACCCATTGGTCGAGGGGCAGGGCAATTTCGGCAATGTCGATGGCGACAATGCCGCGGCCTATCGCTACACCGAGGCGCGCCTGACCAAGACCGCGATCCAGTTGATGGACGGGTTGGATGCCGGCACGGTTGATTTCATCCCGACCTATAATGGCGAGGAACAAGAGCCCGAGATCATGCCGGGCCTGTTTCCCAATTTATTGGCCAATGGGGCAAGCGGGATCGCGGTGGGGATGGCGACCAATATCCCGTCGCACAATGTCGCCGAAGTGATCGATGCAAGCCTTGAGCTGATCGACAATCCGCATGTCGAACATGGGCGGTTGATGGAATTGATGCCGGGCCCCGATTTCGCCACTGGGGGGCAATTGGTCGACAGCGCGGATGTGCTCTCAAAAGCGTATGAGACGGGCCGGGGATCGCTGCGTTTGCGCGGGGTTTTCGAAGCGCCCGAAGCCGACAAGGAAGAAGACAAGGCGGCCGGGATTGAACGTCTGGGCGGCGGGCAATGGCAGCTGGTGATTTCCGAAATCCCCTATCAGGTCGCCAAGGGCAAGCTGATCGAACAGATCGCGCAGGCGATTGCGGACAAGAAATTGCCGATCCTCGAAGATGTCCGCGATGAAAGCGACGAGGCGATCCGCATCGTCTTGGTCCCGCGCAGCCGCAATGTCGATCCCGACCTGCTCAAAGAGAGCATTTTCAAACTGACCGATATGGAAACCCGGTTCGGGCTCAATATGAATGTGCTCGATGCGACCCGCACGCCGATGGTGATGGGGTTGAAGGAGCTGCTCCAGCATTGGATCGCCTCGCAGATCGACATCCTCCAGCGCCGCACCCAGCACCGGCTCGACCAGATCGCCAAGCGGCTGGAATTGGTCGAGGGGTATATCACCGCNTTCCTCAACCTTGACCGGGTGATCGAGATCATCCGCTACGAGGATGAACCCAAAGCGGTGATGATGGCNGAATTCAAGCTGACCGATCGCCAGGCCGAGGCCATTCTCAATATGCGGCTGCGCTCCTTGCGCAAGCTGGAGGAGATGGAGCTGCGCAGCGAGAAGACCGATTTGCTCGCTGAACAAGATGAGCTGGAAAAGCTTTTGGGTAGCCCGGCGCGCCAACGCACGCGGTTGAAGCGGGACCTGCGCATATTGCGCAAGGATTACGCCGAAGAGACCGCTTTGGGCGCGCGCCGCACCCGCATCGAAGAGGCCGAGGCGGCGGTCGAATTCAGCATGGATGCGATGATCGAGAAGGAACCGGTCACGGTGATCCTGTCGCAAAAGGGATGGATCCGCGCGGCCAAGGGCCATGTCGATCTGGCGCAGGAATTCAAATATAAAGAGGGCGACGCGCTCGCCTTTATCCTGCACGCGCAGACCACCGACAAATTGTTGATCGCGGCGGGCAATGGCCGGTTTTACACCTTGGGATGCGACAAATTGCCCGGCGCGCGCGGATTTGGCGAACCGGTGCGCACTATGATCGATCTCGAAGCCGACACCTCGATCGCCAAAATGCTGGTCCACAGGCCGGGCGGGCGGCTGCTGCTCGCGGCGAGCAACGGCAAAGGGTTCGTGGCGCAGACGGCTGAATTGCTGGCCGAAACCCGCAAGGGTCGCCAAGTGGTCAATTTGAAGGGAAGCGCCAAATTGTGCGTCATCCGCGAAATCGATGCGAGCGATGATCACGTCGCGGCGGTGGGCGACAATCGCAAGCTGATTGTGTTCAACCTTGAAGAAATGCCGGTCATGGCGCGCGGGCAGGGGGTGCAATTGCAACGCTACCGCGATGGCGGGTTGAGCGATGCGCGCACCTTTGTTCTGGCGCAGGGGTTGAGCTGGACGATGGGCGGGTCGGGCGAACGCACGCGGACCGCGGACGATATCCATATGTGGAAAGTGGCGCGCGGCGCGGCCGGACGCCTGCCGCCGCAAGGTTTCCCCAAGAACAACCGCTTCGGTTAATCGCCGCCGGTCCTTTGAGCGCGCAAATGGCTGCATATGGGTCCACACTATCCATGCGTGGCCGATAAGAGCGCGCAGCAGATAAGAGTGCACAACAAAAAGGGCCCCGCACGGTTGTCGTGCGGGGCCCTTTTTCAAACTGCTATATGCGCAGGGGCGATCAGCCGCCCTGCACAGCCGCCATGATCTGCTCAAGGCTGGCCAGAGCCATCAATTGGCCCTCGGCATCCACTGCAAAGAAGTTGCGCGGCAGCGTGATCAGGCCGGCCGTGTCATTGGTGACGACGACGTTTTCAGCCTGCAATTCGCTGACAGTGCCCAGGCTTTGCGCGTCATTGGTGATCACCGGTGCGCCCACAACCAAAGCGGCTTCGAGCTTGGCAGCAGCTTCGGCAGCAGCAGCGGCTTGCGCTTCAGCGGCAGCGGCTTGTTGCTGAGCGACCTGTTGGTCCATCATGCCGTTGATCTGGCCTTGGGTTGCGTTGACGGTCCACTTGCCTTCGCGCTCTGCCAACAGATTGGCGGGCAGCGGGGCCACGTGCTTGCCGGTATTGACCATGACGGTGGTGCCGTCATTGGATTCCACCGTGCCAACCGGGGCATCGTCATTGCCGAACACGGTTGCGCCTACATCCTGCGCATTCGCAGCGAAGGGGGTCACAGCCATAGCGCCGGCCAGGATAGCGAGCTTTGCAAATTTCATAACTTGGTCATCTCCAATTTCGTGTCAGTCCTCAGATGGCCGCCGTAAGAGAGAGGGCAGCGCGCGCATGAAGAACCACAGCGCCCAAACGCTTTTTGCCGGTGACGGCGCCAAGCCAAAAGGCAGTCCAACAGCGATGGGAACGCATTTGAACAACCCCCCTTGGCAAAACCAACGGACGTTGAGCGCGCCGGTTCCCTAAAGAGCGGTGATCCAAATGACAAGTCGCTGACTTGCACGAAGGCATTAAATCATCGCGGGTGAAGCCCGGCTTAACGTAAAGGTCAGCTTTGATTGAGCTCTTCGGCCAGCAATTGCTCGACCCGGGCGGGGTTTGGGAAGCCCTCTTCGACCCAGCGTTTTTCGACCGATTGCATGATTCGCGCCACTTGCGGCCCGGCGCCAATTCCTCGCGCCACAATCGTTCCCCCTTTCAAGGGAAAGCTGGGCGGGGTCCAATCGCTGAGCATGGCCGTCTCGCGGTTGAGCAAGAGCAGCCGGTCCACCGCCAGCGGCACCGACAGGTGATAGGCCAGCTTGTGCGGATTGAGCGCATCATCGGGCACTCTTTCAGCCGCATTGATCAACCGTGCCCGCTGCGCTTTGGACAGGCGCAGACGCGCAGCGACATCTTCGGCAATATCGGGCGAGGGGGGCAAAAGGGCGGCGAGGCGCCGGACCGGATCAGGAGCATGGCCCTGATCCGCCTCAGCCGCGATCAAAGCGCGCAATGCGCCGATCTGGGCGCGGGTGCATTCGGGCACAATCACCGGCAAAACCCCGCGATCAAACATCCGCTCCACCGTCGCGCCGGGATCGGGCAGGGACAATAAGCGCAGCAATTCATCCGCCACCCGCTCGCGGCTCAGCCCTTTGAGCGTTGCGGCCATCTCGCTGCAGGCATCCTCTGCCTCCTGATCGAGCGCCGCACCAAAACGCGCTTGGAACCGGTAATAGCGCAAGATCCGCAAATGGTCCTCGGCAATGCGTTGGCGCGCATCCCCGATAAAGCGCACCCGCCGCGCGGCCAGATCGTCCATTCCGCCGAAATAATCCGAAATCTCCAGTGTGGCGGGATGGGCATAGAGCGCATTGATGGTGAAATCGCGCCGCGCGGCATCATCGCGCCATTGCGATGCAAAGGCGATTGTGGCGCGCCGTCCATCGGTGCTGACATCGTGCCGCAATGTGGTGATTTCGACCGTGCCATCTTCCAAGACTGCGGTCACTGTGCCGTGGTCGATCCCGGTGGGGATGGTGCGGATGCCGGCCGCGCGGCACCGGTCGATCACTGTGCCGGGTGTGTGGGTGGTGGCGCAATCGACATCGTGCACCTGCGCGCCCAACAATGTGTCGCGCACCGCTCCGCCAACCCAGCGGACATTCTCCTCGCCCAGCGCCGCGACCAGCGCGCGCAAACCGGCTTTGGTCGGCCATTGGGCCTGTTGCAAAGCGGCGGGCGCTTGGGGGGCATTGGGGGGCAGAGCGTGCGACATATCTGCTGGTGTCCGGTAATCTTCAAACCGCGCCAGTTTGGCGCAGAAAATCCTGTTTGGGAATGCGTTTGGCAAGATTGGCGATGATTGCGGCGGTCACGCCCCAGATTCTGAAGCCTTCATAATGCATATCGAGATAGCGCCGATCGCGCCCGCGCCAAAACACTTCTTGCGTGGTCCAGCTATCGGGGTCGAGCAAAAGGTCGAGCGGGGCCTCGAACCAGGCGGCGACTTCGCGCGGATTGGGGCTCAGCGGCAGGTCAGGCGGGGCCACGGCCAAAACCGGGGTCACGGCGAAACCGGTGCCGGTTTGATACAAATCGCTTGCGCCGATCACACGGACCTGATCGCGCGGCAGAGCCAATTCCTCTTCCGCCTCGCGCAAGGCTGCGCTCACCGCATCCTCGCCCGGATCGATCTTGCCGCCGGGAAAGGCGACCTGACCGGGATGGTCGCGCATGTCATTGGGGCGCTGGGTCAACAATATTGTCGGGCGCGGGCGATCGATCACTGCGATCAACACCGCTGCGGGGGTTTGGCGATCTGTGCGGTTGAGCGCGGCATCGCTCAACAGGCCGGTGACCGGGCGCGCATGGCCGGCCGCAAACAGCGCGCTTAAATGGTCGAACAGCTCGCTCAAACGCTGTCATCCGCGCCGTGCCCTTTGAGCGCGAAGACCGCGCCCTGGCTGCTGACGATCCAATCGCCGGTTTCCTCCGCCCCGCCTGTCGCCAGAGCGATTTCGGCCAATTGGGTGTAGGTTGAGCGGTTGAGCCGCGCCTCGCAGCCTCGCCGGACATGCAGATAGATGGCCGGCGTATCGGGATCGCCGCTGACGCGCAGGCCATGATCGGGGCCGGCAACCACCAGATCATCGGTGTTGAGGCGAAACGCCAGATCGCCTTCGCTGACCACGCAATCGACCGCGATAAAGGCGGCGTCTTCGACCTCGATAGTGAGTTTTTCAAACGGGGTGACCAACCAATGCTGGCCGTGGTCATCGCGGGTCATCAATCCGGAAAAGGCGCGCACCATGGCCGGGCGGCTGATCAATCCACCCTCGTGATACCACGCTCCATCCGCGGCAATGCGCATATCGCTGTCGCCGGATTTTTGCGGGCTCCATTGCTCCACCGGGGGCAATTTGCGCTGCGCAACCTGTTCGGCAATCTGGGCAAGGGTCAATTCGGCGAGATAGGGCGGGGGATCGTAAGGCATGCTGGTGTGAAGATGGGCAAACAATCATGCGAAATCAACGCATGATGCAACAAACCAAGGCCAAGGGGCGTGCGGGCTCACAGGCGCGGCGCGGGAATGGAGGCGCAAAGCCTGCGACCCGCCAAGCCAATGACGTGCCAATGACGTGCCAATGCAATGACGTGCCAGGGCCTGCGCGTTAAAGGGTCAGGCCGGCGCCCACGGGCCGAGCATACCCTCGCTCGGCATGGCTGCGAGCGCGCTGCCACGCGCGAGCAGGCGTTCAGGTTCATAGGGGCCCGGCGCGCGCCAGCCGCCGGTTGCCGCCGCGCTAAAGCCCCAGCGGCCATAATAATCGGCATCCCCGATCAACATTTGCGCCAGAGGCGGCGCGCCATCAGCGGTCATGCGCGCCTCGGCATCGAGCATCGCCGCCATCAGGCCAATGCCAAACCCTTCGCCGCGGCGTTCCTCGACAATTGCCACCGGTCCCACCATCACCAAAGGCACCGGGCGCCCTTCGCGGTCATGCAGCGCCACTGGAAAACATTGGATCGTGCCGACCAACAGCTCCGCCTCGTCCAGCACCGCAAAGCTCATCGCCTCAAGCGGCGCCATCCCGGCGCGGATGCGATAGGCGGTGCGGGCGTGGCGATCATCGCCAAACACCCGGTCGAGCAGGGTTTCGACCATGGCCGGTTCGACCGCGCTGAGCGGGATTATGGTGGCGGTTTCATTCATCGCAGCGGCGCGCTTAGATCGCGCAGCCGCGATTGTCGACCAATTCGCGCAAACCAGCGCCTATTTGCTGACCCGGTAGATCTC
>JABSPI010000064.1 GCA_013214365.1 Erythrobacter sp. | reverse complement strand
GCGACCACCAGTGCGGGAAAAGGCCCGGCTGTGCCTAAGGCCTTGTCCAATCTATCAATCAGACAATCGATCGCCGCGTTCTGAAAACTTGCTGCAATATCATGGGGTTCGTACTGGTTGCTGTCATATGCTCTGAGAACTGCGCTCTTCAATCCGGCGAAGGAGAAATGCGGTTCCTTTGATCCTTTAAGCGGCCGTGGCAAAGGCACAGAAGCGCTGTCGCCCTGTTTGGCCAAACGCTCCACCGCCGGGCCACCGGGATAGCCGAGGCCGAGAATTTTCGCGGTTTTATCGAACGCCTCGCCCAAAGCATCGTCAATGGTTGTGGCCAATCGGCGGTATTGGCCAACCCCTTCG
The DNA here is from genome assembly GCA_013214365.1 of Erythrobacter sp. Lineage (GTDB taxonomy): Bacteria > Pseudomonadota > Alphaproteobacteria > Sphingomonadales > Sphingomonadaceae > Erythrobacter. Next base: position 9,986 of record JABSPI010000064.1, on the reverse strand, counting down.
ACGGCCAGGATTTGGCAATGCCCGCCGGAGACCAGCAGGAGCAGATAGGGAAAGCCAAGCTCGCGATCGGCCAAACGCGGCGAGAGGGCGTGCCCTTCGAGGTGGTTGACCGCGATCAGCGGCTTGTCCGCCGCCATGGCCAGCGCCTTGCCGCTGATCAGGCCGACCATCACCCCGCCGATAAGGCCGGGGCCAGCCGTGGCCGCGATTGCATCGACATCCCCCAAACCAAGGCCGGCATCATTCATCACCGCCTCAAGCATGGGGGCAAGCCGCTGTGCATGGGCGCGGGCCGCGATTTCGGGAACCACGCCGCCATAGGGGGCGTGTTCGGCCTCTTGGCTCGCGACGCGCTGGGCAAGGATGCGTCGATCGCGCGTGACCAAAGCCACCGCGGTCTCGTCGCAGCTCGATTCAATGCCCAGAACAATGTGTTCATGCTTTGCCATGGCGCTTCCATCTAGTCTCTATGAAAGCTAGAGCAAGGCTGACGGAAGGGATTTGCATGACTGATACACCGGGAAAGCCGGCAAAATTGCGTTTGGGAACCCGCAATTCGCCGCTTGCCATGGCCCAGGCGGTGGAGACGCGCATGCGTTTGTGCGCCGCGCATGGGTGGGATGAGAGCGAGATTGAACTGGTCCCGGTTGTGGCCAGCGGGGATAAAGTTCTGGACCGGCCGCTGGCTGAAATTGGCGGCAAGGCGCTGTGGACAAAAGAATTGGACGTGTGGCTTGGCGAAGGGGCGATCGATGTGGCGGTCCATTCGGCCAAGGATGTTGAAACCATTCGTCCCGATGCNTTCCACTTTGCCGGNTTTTTGCCCAGAGCGGATCGGCGCGACGCCTTGATCGGTGCCGANAGCATCGCCGCGATCCCCCAAGGCGCCGTAGTGGGCACCAGCGCCCCGCGCCGCGCGGCCCAATTGTTGAACCTGAGGCCGGATTGCAAGGTCGTCACTTTCCGCGGCAATGTTGCAACCCGTTTGGGCAAACTCGAAGCGGGGGAGGCGGATGTCACCTTTCTCGCCGCAGCCGGGCTTGAACGGCTGGATCAAAGCGATGTGGGGGCGCCCCTCGCGATCGATGAATGGATACCGGCCGCCGCGCAAGGAGTGATCGCGCTCGAATGTCGCAGCGATGATCAAACAACCACTGCTTTGGTCGCCGCGATCGATGATGGCGCGGCGCGCGCAGAGCTTGAAGCCGAGCGGGCTTTGCTGGCGGATTTGGGGGGGACATGCCATTCGCCTGTCGCGGTTCTGTGCCAATTGGACGAGGGGGCGCTCACTATGCGCGCGGCCTTGTTCAGCCCGGATGGGGCAGAGCGGATTGAAGGCGAGGCCCGGTTCGAGGCGCATGATCATGCGCCCGTGCGCGCGCTGGCCGCTGATTTATTGAAGCGGGCAAGTCCGGCGATTGCGGCCCATTTTGGCGGGGTGACGTGAACCGGTGATGCGCGGCTATGTTCTCACCGTGCGGCCACAACCCGGCCTTGCTGCTACCATAAAGGCCGGCGAGGCATTGGGCCTCAACATGATCGGCTACCCGCTGTTTGAAATTCGCAGCCGGGCTTGGGAATGCCCCGATCCCGATACGATCGATGCGCTCTTGATTGGCAGCGCCAATGCGATCCGGCATGGCGGGGCTGCGCTGCAAAGCCTTACATCAAAACCGGTCTATGCGGTCGGGCAAACCACCGCGCAGGCGGCCAGAGATGCGGGCTTTGCTATTGCTGATATCGGCAATGGGGGCTTGCAAAACGTCCTTGATAATGTGCCCGGGCCGCAACGCCTTTTGCGCATTGCCGGGGCGCAGCATGTCGCGCTGGATCCGCCTGAATCTGTGCCGATCACGACTGTGATCGCTTATGAAAGTGCGCCTCTGGCTCTGCCCGAACCGCTCAGGCCGCTGCATGATCTGGGCTTGATAGTCTTGCTCCATTCGGCCGCCGCCGCGCAGCAATTTGACCGCGAGGCCCGCCGGCTTGCGTTTGAACGCAGCCGTGTTCGGCTGGTTGTGATCGGGCCGCGGGTTGCGGATGCTGCGGGTGCGGGATGGCAAGCTATCCACGTTTCACCCACTCCGAGTGATAAAGCCATGTTGGAATTGGTTCAGGCAATGTGCATATAGGTCTTGGCTACAGGCCCCAATAACAGGTGCGCAGCGTCCGCAATTGATGGGCGTTCGATAACAGGAAAACGGTCGGCTTTATTGAGCCGCGGACTACGGATTGTTGATGGAATCGAAATATGGCAGCCGCCGAAAGCCGACTTCTATGAAGCGTTACGCGCTGGGCGCGCTGGCTTCATTTGCCGCGGGCGGTGCCTTGGTGGGCTATGTGGTTTGGCACAATCTGGCCCCGCAAGAGCAAGTCGCCACCTCCGCCGATGCGCCGCCGGCTCTGCCTGATGCCGCGCTGGTTGAACCCGACGCGGCCGAAGCCGAGGACGGGGCGGGTGTGCCGGTCATCACCGATGCGCCAAGCCCGCTTGCCGAAGCGGTAGCCGCGTTTGAAGATGGCGATGCCCAAGGCGCGGCAGAAGCGGTCAATCGGGTGGCCGAACAACAAGGCGGGATTGATCAGCGTTTGGCCGCCGCAGAGCAGCGTCTGGCCCGGCTTGACCTGCAAGCGCAGGCAGCGGCGGGCAATGCCGCGCGCGCCGAAGGTCTGTTGATTGCCTTTGCCACCCGGCGCGCGGTCGAGCGCAGTGCAGAGCTGGGCTATCTTGCCGATCAATTGCGGCTGAGATTTTCGGATCAATGGCCCAATGCGGTCAACACCATCATCAATTTTTCGCGCAATCCCGTCCGGTATGACAATTTGACCGCGCGCCTTGACGGTCTTGGTCCGCAGCTGGTCGAGGTGGATCAGGGGCTGAGCTGGTCGCGGTTTACCGAAGAGCTGTCGCAATTGTTTGTGATCCGCCGCGAGAGCACGCCCTCACCCCAGCCGGAATTGCGGCTTGAACGCGCGCGCATCGCGCTCGAACAGGGGCGTTATCAAAATGCGATCGATGAAATCCGCGCTATGCCCGGCGCTGCTGACGCGCAGGCGTGGATTGCCGATGCAGAACGCTACCGTGATGCAATGTTGGCGCTCGAAGTGATTGAGACCGCCGCAGTGCTTGATCAAAGCGGCCTGCGCGATGGGGCCGGCAATATTGTCCGACAACCCAGCCCGATCGATCAGGCGGCCGCGGAATAATTCGTCACGCTTTGAGCAATTCGGGCAAATCGCCCGATACGCCGCGCGCCTCGTCCATGAAAAAGGTTTTGAGCAGGTCGGTGCGCTGCACCGCAGACATGCCCAAGCGGCGCACCGCGCTTGCGGTTTTGCCGCGCACACCAAACAAGCGGGTCAGGCCATCTGTGGCGAGCGCGACCATGAAGCTGTCGAGCCCGCGCCAGTTTTCATAGCGTTTGAGCAATTGCGCATCGCCCGGGTCGAGGCCAATGCGTGCCCCTTCCGCCAAAACTTCGACCAAAGCGCCCACATCGCGCAAACCCAGATTGAGACCCTGACCAGCAATCGGATGAATGCCATGGGCCGCATCACCGATCAGTGCGAGGCGTTGATCGGTGATTTTTGCGGTGTGATGAAAACCCAGCGGCCAGCTTGAACGGGCGCCCACGCTGGTCACCTCGCCCAAAATATCGCCCATGCGTTTTTGCACCTCGGCCAGAAACGCCCGGTCGCCCAGCTTGGTAACCGCGCGTCCGTCTTCCTCCGACACGGTCCACACCAGCGAAGAGCGGTGGGTCCCATCGGCGTCATCATTCATCGGCAGAAGCGCGAACGGCCCGGCGGGATAAAAAATCTCCCACGCAACATTGTCATGCGGTTTGGAATGGGTCAGCCCGGCAATCACCGCGCGGTGCTTGTAATCCCAATGGGCAAGGGTGAAACCGGCTTCATCGCGGGTGGGCGATCCGCGTCCTTCGGCGGCGACCATCAGCCGCCCTTTGAGCTTGCGCCCATCGGCCAAAACTGCGGCAACGCCAAACTCGCTGCGCTGGCGCTCGGTGATTTGCGCTTTGCTGACCCAATTGATGCTGGGTTCCGCCGCTGCCGCTTCGAACAGGGCGAGCCGCAAACGGCGATTGGGGAACATGCGTCCCAAAGTGCCTTCGTGCGGTTCGGGGGTGAAATCGATCCGGCCCGGCTTGTTCTGGTCGGTGACCGCGATGCTGGAAATATCGCAGGCAAATTGTTCGAGCCCTTCGGCTATCCCGATATTGCTGAACAGGTGCCAGCTGGCGGTGGAAATCGCCGTGGCGCGGTCATCGAACCCCTCGGCGGTCAATTCGGCCGGATCAGCGCGGTCGATGACGTGGCTGGTCATGCCCTGCCGCGCGGCGGCCAGCGCGAGCGCCATGCCCACCAAACCTCCGCCCAGGATCAGAAGATCGCGGGTTTCACCATCCGCCTGTGACACGGTGTTTGCGGTGGCCGTTTTGTCCGCTTTGGATTGGTCTGCGTTCATGGAAAGTCTTCGTAATCCTGCATCAAGCTTTGCCGAACCCGATTTGGCTCGCTAGGGCATTAAGTAGAGTGACAATCCCATAAGAGGCAAGCCACAGATAATGGAGTTCGCTGCATCTCGCTTTGCGCCTGCTGCATCCCCTGCTGCAAGCGCAGTGTTCCGGGCGTTTGCATGGCTGAGTGCCGCGCTGCTTGGTGCAGCGCTGTTGGCGCCAGTATTCTTGGGCTCTGCCCTATCGGCGCAGGCGCCATCCACTCAGGCCCCATCCGCTGGGCTGCGCACGAATGCCGAGCCTGTTGCACGCTATGGCGATGCAAATATTGCGGTTCAATTGCTGGCTGATGGTGCGCCGCGACCGGGTGAGGAATGGATGTTGGCGCTGCGCTTTACCCCGTCGGGCGAGGAGTGGCATGGCTATTGGTCCAATCCGGGCGATGCGGGGCAAGGGATGCAATTGCAGATCGACCTGCCCGAGGGTTGGGTGATGGGGGAGCCGCGTTATCCCGTACCGACCCGGCTGGTGCAGGAATTGGGCAGCACCCCGTTGATGAACCACATCTATAAAGGCAGCTACGCCGTGCTGGTGCCGGTTGAGGTTCCGGCCGATGCCGTGATCGAGGCGTTGCCCGAGGTCACTGGCTTTGTCGATTACCTTGCCTGCACCGATATTTTGTGCGTCCCCCAAGATGCGGTGTTGCGTGCCGGGCAGGCCGGCCTTGCCAGCGATGATTTTGCCCGCTGGCGCGCAGAGGCGGCGCCAATGCTGGATTCTGCTGGCCGGTTTGATCTGGCAGGAGAGATGCTGCGGCTTGCGATCCCGCTGCCTGCAAGTGTCGATTTGCCCGATCCGCATGTGTTTATCGGCAACACCCAATTGGTTGCATATTCCGCCGCGCAAACGTTTCGTCGCCTAAACAATGGGGCTGATAATGGGGCCGATAATGGGGCAATTGACGGGGCCGGCGATGTGCTTGTGGTCGACATCCCGCTCGCGCAATTCCGGGCCGGTACAGACCCGCAAAATGTGACCGGTATCCTTGCCTTTGGCAAAGGCGCGGGCGTCGCCTTCACCGCGCAGCGCGGTGATGTGCCAAGCGGAGGGGATGTGATCGCGGGGCCGGTTGGCACTGCGACGCCCATGCTCTGGAGCTTGATCCTTGGCGCATTAGCGGGCGGCCTGCTCCTCAACATTATGCCATGCGTTTTTCCAATCCTCAGCCTCAAAGCGCTCAGCCTCGCGCGCGCCGGGGAAAGCGAGGCGCAGGCGCGCTCCGAAGGGCTTGCCTACACTGCGGGCGTGGTGCTCGCCTGTGTGGCGCTGGGTGCGATCATGCTCGCTTTGCGGGCGGCGGGGGAACAGGTGGGCTGGGCATTCCAATTGCAAAGCCCAAGCGTTGTGATCGGCTTGCTGGTTCTGGCCACTGTCATCACGATGAATTTTGCCGGGATATTTGAACTGCCCAGCATCGACACCGGGGGCGGACACGGGCGCAGCGCCTTTGCCACCGGGCTGCTCGCGGCAATTGCTGCGACGCCGTGCACGGGGCCATTTATGGCGGCGGCATTGGGGGCGGCTTTGCTTTTGCCGGCGCCCTTGGCGCTGCTTTTGTTTGGCGTTTTGGGATTGGGGCTTGCTTTGCCGTTTCTGGCGATCGGTTTTGTCCCTGCGCTGCGCCGTATGCTGCCAAAGCCGGGCCCATGGATGGAACGGTTCCGCCGTTTGATGGCGCTGCCAATGGGGCTGACGGCGTTGGCGCTGGTGTGGCTCACCGTACAGCTGGGCGGGCGCGGTTTTGCGCTGTTTGCGCTGGTGATGCTGTTGGGGATTGTGCTGGCGCTGTTTGTGGTGGGGCGCTTGCAGCAAGCGGGCAAGATGGCGTGGCCCGCTTTCGGCCTGGTTGCGGCACCGTTTTTGATCTTCGGCGCTTTCGCCTTGCCCAGCAGCTATGCACCGCCCAGCCGCGATCTGGCCGCGTCCTTGTTGGCACCGCAAGCCTTTAGCCGCGATGGTTTGGCCGCGGCGCGTGGTTCGGGCGCGCCGGTCTTTGTGTGGTTCACCGCCGATTGGTGCGTCACTTGCAAAGTCAATGAAGGGATCGCGATAGAGCGCGAGGCCACCGCGGCGGCATTTGCCGATGCCGGCGTGATTGCGATGGTCGGCGATTGGACCGTGCGCGATGAAGAGATCACCGCATTCCTGACCGAGCAGGGGGCAGCTGGCGTGCCGCTTTACCTGTGGTACGAGCCGGGCGGGGAAGCCGAGCAATTGCCCCAAGTGCTCACCCCCGACATGTTGATTGAACGGGCCGAGCGCGACCGGTGAGCAGGATTTAGCCCGGGCGGCAATCCTCAATGAAAGCCATCGCAGCGATGCTGGGATTGACCGCAACCCGGCCAGCGCCCGGAACCGTCACCCCCAAAGCGCGCGGTCCGGCAAGCGGTTCCCACACAGTGTCCGCCGCCGCCGCCTCGCCTTGCCACACGAGCCGGCCATTCACATCGCGCGCATCCACCGCAATACGTCCGATATGTCCATTGCCCACCAAAGCCAGCAAGGCGCCGGCATCTCTGTCTGCAGGGGACAGCCGGGTGATCTGCAGCATCGGCAATTCGCTATCCGCCGCTGTGCATTCCAAAGCCAGCAAAGCGGGCTGTTCGGGCACGCCGTAAATCAATCGACCGCCGTCATTCGGGCTGCGCGCCCAGATCGCGCCAGTGGTGTCGGGCGAGGGCAGGGGGGCAGAGGCAAAGCGGGGCGCAGGCTCGGCGATGTCGCGCCCCATATCGGCATCAGTGGGCGGCGGTTTGCATCCGGCCAAAGGCACCACAACCAGCAAGCCCAGCCCCATGATTGCGCATCTTTGCAGGGCGGATGGGGTCATGGTTTTCCGCCCATGCGTTTGTAACGGGTCTTGCCATATCGGGTTTTGCGCGTCCCCGGCTTGCCTTCGTTGGAGCGGCCCACACGCGGTGCCTTCTTCTGTTCGTCAGGCAGGCCCAATTCGTCATTTTCAAGCCGGCGGATTTCATCGCGCAAACGGCCGGCCTCTTCAAATTCGAGATTGGCCGCCGCGTCGCGCATGCGTTTTTCAAGATCCTCGATATAGCTGCGCAGATTGTGGCCAACCAGATTGTTGACCTCTTCATCGCCGGTCTCGACCGTCACCGTGTCCTGGCTCGCGGTGTGGGCAACGATGTCGGCAATGTCGCGCTTGATCGTTTGCGGGGTGATCCCGTGTTCTTCATTATAGGCTTGTTGTTTGTCGCGGCGCCGGTCGGTTTCGGCCATTGCGCGCTCCATCGATCCGGTCACCCGGTCGGCATAGAGGATCACACGGCCATCGACATTGCGCGCCGCGCGCCCAATTGTTTGCACCAGCGAGGTTTCGGATCGCAAAAAGCCTTCCTTGTCCGCATCGAGGATGCACACCAGCCCGCATTCGGGAATATCCAGCCCTTCGCGCAGCAGGTTGATCCCGATCAACACGTCATACACCCCCATACGCAAGTCGCGGATCAACTCGATCCGCTCCAGCGTCTCCACATCGGAGTGCATATAGCGCACCTTGACGCCCGCCTCGTGCATAAACTCGGTCAGGTCTTCCGCCATCCGCTTGGTCAATGTGGTGACCAGCGTGCGATACCCTTTCTTGGCGGTTTCAAGGCATTCCTGAATGCAATCCTGCACCTGATCCTCGACCGGACGGATGGTGACAGGTGGATCGATCAGGCCGGTGGGGCGGATCACCTGCTCTGCAAATACGCCGCCGGTTTGTTCAATTTCCCACGGGCCCGGCGTTGCCGACACGCAAAAGGTCTGGGGGCGCATCGCGTCCCATTCATTGAAACGCAAAGGGCGGTTGTCGATGCATGAAGGCAGGCGAAAGCCATATTCCGCCAAGGTCAGCTTGCGCCGGTGGTCCCCGCGCGCCATCGCGCCGATCTGGGGCACGGTCTGGTGGCTTTCATCCACGAATAGCAACGCATTTTCAGGTAGATATTCAAACAAAGTGGGCGGCGGTTCACCCGGCAGGCGACCGGTGAGGAAGCGCGAATAGTTTTCAATCCCGTTGCAGCTTCCCGTGGCCGCAATCATCTCCAGATCGAAATGGGTGCGTTGTTCGAGGCGTTGATGTTCGAGCAATTGCCCCGCCGCCTCCAGCTCTTTGAGGCGTTCTGCAAGTTCGAATTTGATCGCCTCGGCGGCCTGTTTCATGGTCGGCCCCGGGGTCACATAGTGCGAATTGGCATAGACCCGCACCCGGTCCAATTTTGCCCCCGTTTTGCCCGTGAGAGGGTCGAATTCGGCGATCTCTTCGATCTCGTCACCGAAGAAGCTGATCCGCCACGCCATGTCCTCATAATGCGAGGGGAACAATTCCAGATTGTCGCCGCGCACCCGGAAACAACCGCGCGTAAAGGCCGCGTCATTGCGNTTGTATTGCAGCGCGACCAGCTTGCGGATCAGGTCGCGTTGATCGGTCACCTCATCTTTTTTGATGTCGAAAATCATCGCTGAATAGGTTTCGACCGAACCAATCCCGTAAAGGCACGATACGCTGGCCACGATCACCACATCATCGCGTTCGAGCAGAGCGCGCGTTGCCGAATGGCGCATCCGGTCGATCGCCTCGTTCACGCTCGATTCTTTTTCAATATAAGTGTCCGAACGCGGCACGTAGGCTTCGGGTTGGTAGTAATCGTAATAGGAGACGAAATACTCGACCGCGTTTTCGGGAAAGAAGCTCTTCATCTCGCCATACAATTGCGCGGCGAGGATTTTGTTGGGCGCAAGGATCAGCGCCGGGCGCTGCAATTCGTTGATCACGCTGGCCATGGTGAAGGTCTTGCCTGATCCGGTCACACCCAAGAGCGTCTGGGTCGCCTCACCTTCGCGCGCGCCTTGGACCAATTCGGCAATCGCGGTGGGCTGGTCGCCGGCAGGCTGATAATCCGAGACCAGTTTGAACGCCTTGCCCGGCATCGATTTTTCGGGCCGGGCGGGGCGGTGCGGGGTGAAATCATCGCCGGTTTCGGGCTCTTCCAGGCCGCGTCTGATGACAAGCTCGCTCATATGCAGTTATATGGTGAACCGATCACCGCTTGTGAAGCATCGATCAGCAGTTTAGCCTCGCTCTCATATCAATGAGGGAGAAACCCAATATGCCGACCAAAACATTTGCCAGCGCATTCGCACTGTCATCTGCTCTCGCGCTTGCCGCTTGCGGTGAAGGTGGTCCAACCGATGCCGATGCCGATGGCGACGGCGAGATCACTATGGATGAAATGCGCGCCGAAGTGGCAAGCGCGGGAAGTGCCTTGCGCCCCGAAGCCGGAAAATACGCGGTGACAATGACCATGGTGAATGTCGATATTCCCGGCGCTCCGCCCGAAATGGTCGATGCAATGGGCTCCATGATGAACACCAGCACCGAATTTTGCCTCACCGAAGAAGAGGCGAGCAAAGGTTTTGAAGAGGCGCTTTCCGAGGGGCAAGATG
>JABSPI010000063.1:3642-8874 GCA_013214365.1 Erythrobacter sp. | reverse complement strand
ACTTTGGCGCTGGCACCGGGATAGACCGAGGTGATCTTGACCGTGGGCGGGGTGATTTCGGGATATTGCGCAACCGGTAAAGTGATCAGCGAAAGATACCCTGCCAATGACAGGAACAGCGCGATCACAATGGCGAAGACCGGACGGTCAATGAAAATACGGGCCATGATGCAGCTCTACTCGGCCTTGGCGTCGGCATCACCCGGCGCTGGGGATTGAGCGGCGCCTGTGGGTGCAGCGGCGGCGGGTGCGGCTACGGCGGGCGGCATGGCCTGCACCGCGCTGCCTTGGGTAACTTTGCTCACCCCTTCGACAATGACGGTTTCGCCCGGTTCCAAACCATCCTGAATGATCCATTGGCCCCCGCCCTGAACGCCGACAGTGACCTGTCGTTGTTCAACCCGGTTATCTTCGCCAACCACCATCACAAAATAAGAGCCGAATTGCTCCACCACCGCGCGGTCGGGCACGCTGACTGCGTCGCGGATGGTTTGATACTGGATCTGGACCCGGCCAAATTGCCCCGGACGGATCGCTTGCCCCGGATTTGGGAACAGCGCGCGCAGGCTGTAGCTGCCGGTGACCGGATCAATCGCGCGGTCGGCAAAATCGATCACCCCTGACTGAGGCAGCACCGTGCCATCGGACAGAACCAGTTTGACATCGGCTTGCGAACTGGCGCGCTCTTCAGGGGGCAGCGCATTGAATTGCAGCAATTCATCCTCGCTNGGGCTGAAATAGACCTCGATCTCGCCCGAATTGGAAATCCGCGCCAGCTCGATCTGTCCCGGCGCAACCAATTGTCCCACATCAACCGACGCCTCGCCGATCACGCCGGTAATGGGGGCGCGCACTTCGCTGTAGGACAAAGTGATCTCGGTGTTGCGCAAAGAGGCGCGCGCGGCCTCAACCTGCGCTGCGCTGGCCTTGGCGGTGGAGACCGCATTGTCGTAAATCTGCCGCGCGATCGCATTTTCCGCGACCAGCGGCTCATAGCGCGCAACGTCTTCATTGGCCTGAGCGGATTGGGCCAGAGCCGAGGCGAGCTGCGCCCGGGCAACATCGCGTGCGGCGACATATTCCTGAGCATCGATTTCAAACAGAAGCTGCCCTTGCTCAACCTTGGCCCCTTCACGGAACAACTGGCGCACAATCGTTCCGGCGACGCGGGGGAAGACCGCAACCTCATCCTGCGCGCGGATTTCGCCGATATATTCCTTTAACAAAGGCTGGTCCTGCGCCTCAACCTGATAGACGCGCACGGGCACCGGAGGCGGCTCGGTCGGAGCGGGGTCAGAGCAGGCCGAGAGCAACAGCGCGCCTAGCGCCGCGCCAGTGAAAAAACGACCAACTTTGTTATGCATCATAACCTCATCCAATATCACCTGCGCATCAAACGCACATGTTTCCAGCGCCTATCGCGCCGTCCGGGCATGGGACGAAGATATCCCTCCCCTCCACCCACGGCCCCTATCATATCTGGCGGTGACCGCACCTTGAAAAATGAATTTATCCCCTCCCACGGCGATTAGCACGGGTCGGGGCAACGCGAGAGATAAGCAAGGCAAGTGAACTTTGCCCAAATCGACCCTCCAACGAAAAACGCGCGCCGGGCCTGTGCCCATGCGCGCGTGTTTTTTCATGTACCTTGCCGGGGATCAGGGGACGACGTTTTGCGTCACCGCCACCATATTGCCATTGCCGGTCTGGGTCACGTTGGAGACATCCATCATCCCGCCCTGACCAATATTGGCCAAATTGCCCGAATTATTCTGGATGACTAACCCCTTTAGCGAGCCATCTTGAATGAAGCTGGCAATAGTGCTGGCGCCCGATTGGGTCACCACTACGACCGTATCGGTGCTGTATTCGCCTTGGGTGAACACAATTTTGTCATCAGTGTTGGCATGCACAACAAACGCCCGGCCATAGCCGACGCCGATGCAATGCCGATGCAATCTTGCGTGGGAGGCGTGACATCGCTGGCCCCGCCACCGTAATTTTTTGGGTGATGAGAGTAAACGCACGAATGCTGGTCCCGCTTCGGGTCATGTTGACCTGATTATCGCCGGTCTAGACAATATAGGACGTCCCAACCGTGCCCGCTTGCGTAACGCTCGCCTCATTGGCGATGTCGTACACGCCGGTGGGCGTGACGTCCTGATCGACAGTGGAATGATTGCTCGTCACCGGCTGGTCGACGATCAGGTCATCGTCCGAACTACCCTGCGTCAAAACGCACGAATTGCCTTGCCCGAAAGCCAGCGTAGCCATCGCAAGCGCCAACATCGACGCACCCATACTCAGTGAATTATTTGAGATGATTCCCCAATCGCTGGAATCTGAATGAGGCGCTCCGCATAAAGTGCCAGCAGAGATTAGATGACACACAAGCCAAGCGAATAAGATCTCCAACGTACCGCGAAAAAGAAAGGGCGGCACGGTCGAACCGGCCGCCCCAAGACATTTAGGTTTAAATGGGTCGGTTTAAATGAGCAGATCGCCTTTAGCGCGGCTCCTGTGTCCCGCGGGCGACTTGGGCCATTGCGCGTTCAATGCTGGCAATGCGCCCCAAACCAGCCGTAGGATAATTGCGGCCCGGATCGTTCGCCAAAGCCTTACGATAGAGCGCCCGCGCCCCGTCAAAATCGCCCGCGCGTTCATGGCACAAGCCATTATTGAACACGACCGAGGTTTGGTTGGGGGCCATCGCATAGGCCGAGGCGAAGCTCTCGCAGGCCAAATCCTGATCGGTTTTGGTCTGCCGGATCGCATTGCGGAAAATGGTGCGCGCATCACCCTGCAGACCGCTGGTGCGCTCCATCACGCGGACATTGTACACATGGTCACGTGGGGCCAAATCGTCGCGCACTTGGGTGGCGATTTGTTGCACCAGGCCGCGGGCCATTTCCTCGACCGATGGTTGCTCATCGCCCTTGCAATAACTGCGCGTCGCGCTGGCCGGACTGGTGCGCGAATACAATTGCCGTCCATCACCCGAAAACAACATGATGCGCGGGTTCACCGTCACACGCATTTCATAGCATGGGGTTTCAACCTGCTTGTATCTTATGCAGGTGTTATATTTATTCTTTTCGGCGCATTTGCTCTCCGTGCGCTGCGATGTTTCGGGCCGCGACCATGAACTGCTCACATTGCCGCGCAGGACCGCATCGACTCTGTTATCGCCATAGGCGGCATCGCCGGGCAAAATTCGGTACCATGCACGGCCATTGACCTGCGCCGAGCCGAGCGCATCGACCAAGGCCGCCTCGGCCATACCACCGCGATCGCCTGACAAAGGTTCGGTCGCGATTGTTTCTACATCGCCGGGCAGTTCAATATTAGCCGGCAAGTATCCAAAAAAGGACAACGTTTCCGCCTGCGCCGCAGGAGCCGAAACCAAAGCGGCTGCGCCAAGAAGAATTGCGGGGATACGCATGGTCATATCTGTCACCTTTACAAATGTGTTCACACACCTAGTGCGTGAGAGCGGGCCATTTAGTTGAGCCACCTTGCGACTGCATGAACCGAGACGCCGATTGTGCGCAAAATCGCCTTTGACTGACTTGCATTTAATGCAACGACCCTCGCAATTACGGCCTTGATCGTAGTTTTCTCGACCAGGCTTTTGCCCAAAATCGATTGCAGCAGCAACCACAAACCTTGGCTCAGCTATCACGGCAAGGCACGAGGATAACAGAGTTTTCTATTCTCATATTATCCAATTATCTGCATTATTTAAATGAATTTCTTTATATCACTTATATAGATTGCACCGCGCTTCGCTGGGCCTCAATCGCACCAGCAGCATACCGGGCACCTTCTGCGCCGTACAATTTAACGGCGCGCCAAAATGCATCACACAGAAGGCCTGCTCTGATGTCTGTCGCAAAATGCACAAATATGCCCTTTGCAACCTGCAAAAAATCAATGCATTACGGGCGAGATTTCAGGGCGTTAATAGTCTAAAACTCTGTAATACGTAGTTTTCCCCGCTCTGGTACGAAACTTGGTCCTCTTTTGTCGAACCGACACGAGAGCCCTATGCAAGCCAAGCGTCCTTTTTCGATCTCATCAACCGCCGCTGCCGGGGCAGCGATGGCATCCTTGGCGCTTACAACCACCCAAGCAATGGCAGGTGGGTTCAGCGCCGGCACCCTCATCGAAAACACCGCAACCGCGACCTATGATGACGGCGGTGCGACCCGCACGATCACATCTAATGTCGCGGTCGTGCGGATCGACGAATTGCTCGATGTAACGGTCACGTCGCACGATGCGGAGCCGATATTGGCGGTGCCAGGCCAAGCGGCCCTGACCTTCGAGGTCACTAATTTGGGCAATGGTCCGGAAGCCTATGAATTTACGGTTCAAACCGCTCTGAGCGACAATGATTTTGTGACCACGCTCGACCACATTGCGATCGATAGCAATGGCAAGAGCCACCACATTTGAAAAAAATTTAGACCAAACTGTAAGAGTTGCAGGGCCATGCCCGTCAACCTTTCAGAACGCCAATGAAAGGGAAAACAATGGTAGATATCAATCAGTGCGCATGCGCGAAGTGCGCCCCGGATTGCAAGTGTGCACAAGCCCACCCCAGCGCGAATCAGTGCTGCTGTGGGGAAACCTGCAAATGTGTATCTTGCGCATGCCCGGATAGCTGCGGCTGTCAAAACGCGTAAAAGTGGTTTATTGAACGGGGCAATGTCAAAATCCGGCACACAACCGAAGATTGAAGCAGCGCTTCGCAAACACACGCCTGAGTTCAGGCGCTTCGTTGCGGCGCGCACGCCCTTTGCAGATGTCGATGATGTGCTGCAAAGTGCGGCGTTGCGCGCCGTCGAGAGGGCCGGCAGCCTGCAAGACCCAGCCAAGGTGTTGCCCTGGCTCTATCAAATTCACCGCAATGTGGTGACTGATCTGCAACGCAAGCAAGCCAGCGAAGATCGGCGCAAGGATGCCTTCGCTTTCGATATGATGATCGGTGAGACGGATAAGCCCGAACATTGCGCGTGCAGCCTGAGCCAGGCTGGCAAACTTAGCAAGAGTTACGCCGTTATACTCGAATTGGTCGATATCAAAGGTGCCACGCTCAAAGAAGCGGCGCGCTCGCTCAATCTAACGGTGAACAATGCCGGTGTTCGGCTGCACCGGGCCCGGGCCGCACTCAAGCGGCGTCTGCTCGCCCATTGCGGTGTAAGCACGATCCGCGAATGCGCCGATTGC
>JABSPI010000063.1:0-3632 GCA_013214365.1 Erythrobacter sp. | reverse complement strand
TGTTGCGCAACCTGAATGTGTGTGACGCGGCACGCTTATAGTACGTCTTTGTGAGGGGAAACGCCAAGCCCTTGGCCCCAATCGGCCCGCATCACGGCATTAGAGGCATAGCGAACCAAGATATTGGCGACCGCTTTGTGCTTTTTTACAAGCCAAATCCGATTGCGTGCCCTATAGGCCCCTTTCAGATGGCGCCGCGCAATCCGCGCGGCCCCGTATTCCAAGAGCTCTTGGTTCAGTACCCCCGCGCTGCCCGATCACACATAAGTGTGCGCTCTCGTTCTAGGCATTGTTTATGAATTTCCCGCCCCTCCCCGCCAGCCTTGAGGCTGCTTTGTCCGACCGTGGCTATGCCGCAGCCACCCCGGTTCAGGCCGAGGTTTTGCAACCCCAAGCCGCAGGCAGAGATCTGATCGTGTCGGCTCAAACGGGGTCTGGCAAAACCATCGCTTTTGGTTTGGCCATGGCGGAACAATTGCTGGGCGAGGATGAGACGATCGCCTTTGCCGACCGGCCTTCCGCCTTGATCATAGCCCCCACGCGCGAGCTTGCTTTGCAAGTCAGCCGCGAGCTGGGCTGGCTTTATGCCAAGAGCAAAGGCCGGATTGCGACCTGTGTCGGGGGGATGAACCCGCAACAGGAACGCAAAGTACTGCGTTCGGGCCCGGCGATTGTGGTGGGTACACCCGGACGACTGCGCGATCATCTCGAACGCGGCGCGCTCGATTTATCCGCGATGAAAGTGGTGGTGCTCGACGAGGCGGACGAAATGCTCGACATGGGCTTTCGCGAGGAGCTTGAGGAGATCCTCGATGCCACCCCGCAATCGCGCCGCACATTGTTGTTTTCTGCGACCATGCCGCGCCCGATCGAGGCCTTGGCGCGGCGCTACCAGAACGATGCCTTGCGCATCGCCACCATCACCGAGGGGCGCGGCCACGGGGATATTTCCTATCACGCGGTCACCGTATCACCGACCGAGATTGAAAATGCCGCGGTCAATCTGCTGCGCTATCACGAGGCGGAAACGGCCATCCTGTTTTGCGCCACGCGTGAAAAGGTGCGCCACCTCCACGCGACGCTGCAAGAGCGCGGCTTTGCGGTTGTGGCCTTGTCCGGGGAACATTCGCAATCAGAACGCAATCAGGCGCTCCAGGCCTTGCGCGACCGGCGCGCGCGCGTGTGCGTTGCCACCGATGTGGCCGCGCGCGGCATCGATTTGCCGACATTGAGCCTGGTTGTGCATGTCGAAATTCCGCGCGATGCCGAAACGCTCCAGCACCGCTCGGGCCGGACCGGACGCGCGGGCAAGAAGGGGACGGCGGTTTTGTTGATCCCCTATTCGCGCCGCCGACGGGTTGAGGCGATGCTCAACCGCGCCAAGATCAAGGCGGAATGGAACGATGCGCCCGATCGCGAGGCAATTCGGGCCAAGGATAATGAGCGTTTGCTGGCCAAATTGCTGGCCCCGGTCGATGCAATCGAGGAAGATGCGCAGATCACGCAAAAACTGCTGGCCGAGCGCAGCCCCGAGCAGCTTGCAGCCATGCTGGTTCAGGCACACCGTGCGCGCCTGCCCGAACCCGAAGAGCTCACCGCCAACACGCCCGAGGCGCGGCGCGAGGCGCAAAAGGAGCGGCATCGCCCCGGATTTGAGGATATTGTGTGGTTCCGCATGCCGTTGGGCCGGCGGCAAAATGCTGAGCCGCGCTGGATCTTGCCGCTGATCTGTCGCCGTGGCCATGTCACCCGCAATGAAATTGGCGCGATCCGGATTTCGCAGAACGAAACCCATTTCCAGATCCCCCGCGCCATTGCCAACCGTTTTGCCGAAGCCGCTGCACGTTCGGCGGAGAACGATCCGGACGAGGACCCGGTTGCGATCGAGCAATCCGATAGCGGCCCGCGCGAAGCGGCCAAAGGCAATCGCAAATTCGCCCGGAATGGCGCAGGTCACAACGGCCCACGGGTCAAGGCAAAGCCGGGCTTCAAATCCGGTCCAAAGCCGGGTGGCAAAGCGGGCCCCAAAGAAGGGGGCAAGTTTAAGGCCAAGGACGCCAAGGCCAAAAACAAGAAGGCAGCCAAGAAATTTGGGCCATCCACCAAGGGGCCTTTTGCCAAAGGCGCTCCCGCCAAAAAGCCAATGCAAAAGAAGCGCGCGCCCAAGACATCATAAGGCCAGCGTTCAATCCCGGCAGGCTATCGCGTGCACCGATAAAAAGTGTGGCCGGGCCAGTGTGCCATGAGCGAGCGGGCGGCTATTCGCTTGTGCCCGTCACTGGTTGGTTGTCACCTACCGCCCCGCCCTCAGCGGCAATATTGGGCGCATCCGCTTCTGGCGGGGTCGGCGCAAGGATTACAAAATCGTCGACAATCCCGACCTTGATCCCGTCAATCTGATCGGCATCGGCATTTTCGGGGCAACCAACAAGCTCGCTATAACGGGTCAGCCAGCGTGCAATTGACGGGCTGGCTGCAAGCCGGCGACAGCGATCACCAGCTGCCGGATAGCCATCGCCAATCGGATTCAAACTGTCGGGAAAGACAATCACCAGGGGCGCGGACGCTTCTTCTTGGCTACATCCAGAGCCAATCAATGCGATCGCCGCAATCCCGATGGCCGACCCGCCCTTTCTTATCCACTTAAATGCCATGATCCCTCCGCATGCGCGCTTGCGAGCTGCCCTCGCCCTCGCTTAGATATCGTTTAACCATTCTGGTATTTCAGAGGCAATCCTCATGCGATCAACCCGTCTTCTTTTCGGCACTGCTCTAGCAGCTCTGGCTCTGACCGGCGCGCCCGCTTTGGCTCAGGGTGAGAAGGAAAGCTCAGCGATTGAATTGGCCGAAGCTGCACAAGGATTGGAGCCAGGCCAATGGGTCTGGGCGCCGCAAATCTCGCCCGAGGGGCCGGTTGTGGTGCTGGTCGATCTGACCTCGCAACTTTTGTTTATCTATCGCAACGGGGTCAACATCGGGGTGTCGACCGTCTCGACCGGAAAACCCGGTCATGAAACCCCGACCGGCGTGTTCCAGATCCTGCAAAAGGACGCCGACCACCGCTCCAGCATCTATAACAACGCGCCGATGTTCTACCAACAACGGCTTACATGGGGCGGTGTTGCGCTGCATGCAGGCGGCTTGCCGGGCTATCCTGAAAGCCATGGCTGCATCCATTTACCGATCGAGTTTGCGCGGCAATTGTTTGATGTCACCACGATGGGGGGCACCATTGTGGTGACCGGCCGGGCCGGCGCACCGATCCTTGCACCGGCAGGCGGGGTTCTTGCCCCATTTGATGAGAGCGGAGTTGCGGTCGACCACATGCCGCTGCCTACTAATTCGAATTGGGCATGGGATATGACCATGCCTGAAGAGGGGCCGATGTCGATTGTTATATCGACCCGCGACCAAAGCGTCGTGGTGCTACGCAATGGCCAGGAAGTCGGGCGCGCTCGAGCGATCATTGACGATCATATCGGCACCCACGCCGCTACCCTCCACCGCGACAAAAATGGCGAATGGTATTGGGTGATGATCGGCCTGCCCGGGCATGAGGGGGAGGCCAATCACCCTCTCGATGCGCGCGCATTTGAGCGGTTGCAATTGCCCAAAGGCTTTTACGACATTGT
>JABSPI010000062.1 GCA_013214365.1 Erythrobacter sp. | reverse complement strand
GTCGATCGGTGGGGCGGCGCTGTCGACAATGTCGGAGACATCGAACACCACAAATTCGTTGCCTGAGGGCAAAACCGCCAATTGCGGTTCGCTTTCATCCATCTGAAACGCGGTCGCGATGATCGGGCGCAATTCGGGCGCGATGCTTTGCAGGCCGCCGAAAATCATTCCATCTTCGGTGACGCCCGGGATCGACAACACCTCGAACCCATTGGCATTGGCAACATCGACCAGTGACGTGCCGCCATCGACTTCGCGCTCGATATTCTCGGTCAATTCCATCAACAATTGTCCGCGCAGTTCGACACGCAATTGGTCGGCAATTTGATCCGACACCTGATCGAGAGTGCGCGCCGGCGTGCGCTCGATCGTGTCCAACTGTGCGACATACCACCCCAATTGTGAGCGCACAGGGGTCAGCAATTCGCCTTCCTCAGCCGCAAAGGTCGCCTCGGCCAGCGCTTCGCCGCCGGCAGTTGCGATCGTGGCACGGTCGCGTGGTTCGCCGATTTGGACATTGAACCCGGCNTCGCGCGCCGCGGTCTGCAGCGCAACACCGCCGCGGATGCGTTCGATCAAGGCCTGCGCTGCGTCTTGGGTGGGGACCACGAAGGTCGTAACCGCGCGGCGTTCTTGTTCGCCATAGATTTCTGCATCGCGTTCAAAGCGTTCCGCGATCTGCTCTGCACTGGGCTCGATGTCCGAACCGATATTTTCCGCTCCGAAAGAAACGACGCGGATCGTGCGTCGTTCGGGCAGGACAAATTGTTCGTTCTGCTCGGCATAGAAGGCGGCCAATTGTTCATCCGTGGGATCTTCGCTTGGCGCAAAAACGCGGCTCGGAATAAGGGCAATCGAACCTTTGCGCCGTTCAAGCACCAGCGCCGCATATTGGCGCGCTGCGCCGAGCGGCAATTGCGGGGCCGCAAAAGCGGGACGCAACACTTGTTGGTTGAGCAGCCCTTCGCCGATATCTTCGCGCAAAATCCGGTCTGTGATCCCCTCGCGCCGCAAAGCGTTTTGATAGGTGGCTTGGTCGAAATCCCCGGTGAGGCTCTGAAAAGCCGGGATCTGGCGAATTTCGCTGTTGATAAGATTAGAACCAGCGCGCAGCCCATAATACCGGGCAAAAGCGGCGGTGGCCTTGCGATCAATCATCAAATCCAGCTCAGTTTCAAAGCCACCCGCTTCAATAAAATCCGGCATGGTCAAAGTGGGATTTTGCCCGCGGGCACGATCCAGGCCGGTATTTACCGTGCTGCGCAAATCGTTCGACGACACGCCCTCACCGTCGATCACAACGACTTTGTCATCGCCCCCCAAACCGCCAAAAGTGGCCGATCCGCTCAAATCACTGGCCGCAAAAGCCAGCGCGACCACAACCAGAAAGCCGATAAAAATCGGCAACCCGATTTTGGATTGAAAGAAATTGCGAAACTTCGAAATCATTGTGCGGGTTCTTCCCAAAACATATCCGCAGTTTTTATAGGAACAACGCGGATGAAAACAAATTGGCCAAACGCTGTTTTGCGGCCAAACCCGACAATATATCGGGTGCAGCGCGCGACAGGCCCGGCAAGAGCAGCGCTTTATCCGGCATGCGACCTCGCGGCAACAGGTAGGGAGAGGTTTTGACTAAAGTCTCACCCTCGGGTAGCGAGCCGCTCCCCCTTACGCGTATAAACGAAGTTTAGATTCGTACTTCGCCTAGTTGTTTTGTTTGGAAATACCCACCTGATGTCCCTTCGTCCTTACATCGTTGGCAATTGGAAAATGCATGGCACACGGGCCATGTTGTCCGAGGCGCGCGCGATCGACCGCGCCGCACAACGCCATATGAAAGTGGAGGTCGCGCTCGCGCCGCCTTACACTTTGATCCATCCGGTCCACCGCGAAGCCGAACAGATCGGTGTCGGGGCTCAGGATTGTCACGATGCCGATGGCGGCGCGCATACCGGCGATATTTCCGCCGCGATGATCGCCGATGCGGGCGCGAAGTTTGTCATTCTGGGCCATTCTGAACGGCGCCAGGATCACAATGAAAAGGACGCGATTGTCCGTGCCAAAGCCGAATCGGCTCTGGCAGCTGGCTTGCGGATCATTGTGTGTTGCGGGGAAAGCGAGGCGACGCGCGATTCCGGCAGGGCGGTGTCTTTTGTGAAAAAGCAACTCAAAGCCTCTTTGCCCGAACGGATCGACAACGCGCTGGAGAAGCTCACCATTGCGTATGAGCCGATTTGGGCGATTGGAACCGGCAAGACCGCGACGGTGGAAGACATTGCCGAAATGCATGGCGAAATCCGCGCGCTTCTGATTGCGCTCTATGGCGAGGAGCACGGCAGCGAGGTTCGCATCTTGTATGGCGGCTCGGTGAAGCCGGAAAATGCCGCAGAAATCCTGTCCACCGCGCAAGTGGGCGGCGCTTTGGTGGGCGGGGCCAGCCTGACCGCTGATAGCTTCATGGGTATCGCTTTGGCCGCCGGGGAAACCGACGAGGGGTAAATTTCCCAAAATCAGTGGCTTGACGCCTATCCCTTGCCGAGACGCGCTGGTGTCACTAGATGCGCGTGCACAACACACCTTTATAGAAGAAATTTATGTCGCTCTTCATTATCCTCACTGTGATCCAAGCTCTTGTGGCTGCGGCGCTGGTTGGCGTTGTTCTTATGCAGCGTTCCGAAGGTGGCGGCCTTGGTATTGGTGGCAATCCGGGCGGGGCCTTGGGGGCGCGCGGCGCGGCCGATTTTCTGACCCGTTCGACCCGTTGGTTGGCGATCGCTTTTGTCGGACTTTCGATTTTGCTCGCGGCGATGGCGGCAAGCGAATCAAGCGTCGACGAGATTACCACTACGTTGGATCGTGATGTCACCGCGCCTGCGGCTGATGATCTGCTGAGTGAATCGACAGGCGGCGGCGCGGCATCTGCTGAGGATTTGCTCGGTTCGGCCCCAAATGACGGGGCTGGTTCCGAAGAAGGCGAAGCCGATCCTTTGGCCGAATAATCGCCGCTAATTGAAAATTTTCCGACATGCTTGTGGATTGCTCGCCTTGAGGCGACGCAATTTGCTTGCCCCGAATCCACCATTACGCGTAAGGCCCAACTCCCATGGCGCGGTACATATTTATCACCGGCGGCGTGGTCTCCTCGCTCGGCAAAGGTCTCATGGCGGCAAGTCTCGCTGCGCTCCTACAGGCGCGCGGGTACAAGGTCCGTATTCGTAAGTTCGACCCCTATCTCAATGTCGATCCGGGCACGATGAGCCCCTATCAACATGGCGAGGTCTATGTCACCGATGACGGGGCCGAGACCGATCTTGACCTTGGTCATTATGAACGGTTCACCGGTGTATCCGCGCGGCAAAGCGACAATATCACCTCGGGCCGGGTTTACCGCGACATCATCACCAAGGAACGCCGCGGCGATTACCTTGGTGCAACCGTGCAAGTGATCCCGCATGTCACCGACGCGATCAAACAATTCGCGCTGGATGGGCAGGACGATCACGATTTCATCCTGTGCGAAATTGGCGGAACGGTGGGCGATATCGAATCGCTGCCCTTCATGGAGGCGATCCGTCAGCTCAGAAACCAGTTGGAGCCACAACAAACGCTCAGCGTGCACGTCACGCTTGTGCCATATATCGCGGCCGCGGGTGAGTTGAAGACCAAGCCGACCCAGCATTCGGTGCGTGAATTGGCCAGCCTTGGTATCAAGCCTGATGTGCTTTTGTGCCGGGCCGAACACCCAATCCCCGATGGCGAGCGCCAGAAAATCGCCAATTTCTGTAATGTTCGCAAGGAAGCGGTGATCCCCGCGCTCGATGCGCCATCGATCTATTCCGTGCCTCAACAATATCACGAAGAGGGCCTCGATGCAGAGGTCTTGCGCGGATTTGGTATCACCGACGCACCCGCGCCCAATCTGGCCGCATGGGAAGATGTGACCGACCGCTATTTCAACCCCGAAGGCGAAGTGACAATCGGGGTGGTGGGCAAATATGTGGGCCTGCCCGATGCTTATAAAAGCTTGAACGAGGCGCTGGTTCACGGCGGCCTTGCCAACCGGGTCAAGGTCAAGATCAAATGGATCGATGCCGAGATTTTCGAAGGCGAAGATGAGGCGGAAATCGTATCCGCGTTGGAGCCGATGCACGGTATCCTCGTGCCGGGCGGCTTTGGCGAACGCGGCAGCGAAGGCAAAATTGCCAGCGTCCGTTTTGCGCGTGAGCGCAATGTGCCATTCTTTGGTATCTGCCTGGGCATGCAAATGGCATGCATCGAAGGCGCGCGAGCCGCTGGTTTTGAGCAAGCCTCCTCAACCGAATTTGGCGAGACGAGCGAGCCGGTCGTCGGCATTATCAGCGAGTGGATGACGCAAGAGGGGCTAGAACAGCGCGAAGAGGGCGGCGACCTTGGCGGTACGATGCGCCTTGGTGCCTATGACGCCAAATTGCTCGGCAACAGCCACACATCGGCCATTTATGGCGGCGCAGATATGATTTCAGAGCGCCACCGTCACCGCTACGAGGTGAACAGCGCGTATATCAAACCGCTCGAAGAGCATGGCCTGGTGTTTGCCGGTATGTCGCCCGATGGTTTGCTGCCGGAAATTGTCGAACGTGCCGACCACCCATGGTTTGTAGGGGTCCAATTCCACCCCGAACTCAAATCCAAACCGTTTGATCCGCACCCGCTCTTTGCTGGCTTTATCGCAGCCGCGCTGGAGCATTCGCGCCTCGTTTGATCGCCTTGGCGGCATCGCCGCTGTCGGCCGCCTCGCGTCCTAACGCTTGCCTCGAGTGGGGCTAGGCGTTTTACGCGGGGGGCGCGAGAAGCTTTCCCAACATATTGCAGGCAAAACCCACCTAACCATAACTGACGCCGCGTCGGCCGATGTGACGGTTTTTCGAGTTTTGCAGCATGCCGGGGCCACCGGTCACAAACCTGCTGCATTCCAGCTCGCATCAGGTTGGCCGTTTTCAGCGACCCGGATGGCCCAACCAGAGCGAGGCGACGCAAGCGTCGCAAGGGGGCGGTTTCAGCGAACCGCCCCCCTTTCCTGTTTTCCATCTGATCTGTGATCAGCTCACACTTGAAAGCGTGGCCCGCTCATTATCAGAGCGGCGCATGCCAGGTGTCAGGCCGCATTGGCCGCATCATCGCCGCCATCGCTTTGCGCTTTGGTATCGGGCACGGCGGTTAAAGTGGCGGCGCCATTTACGGCGATTTTCTTAGGCTTCATCGCATCGGGCACTTCGCGCACCAGATCGATGACCAGCAGGCCATCAGCAAGATCGGCATTTTCGACCCGGACATAATCGGCCAGTTCAAACCGGCGCTCAAACCCGCGATTGGCGATGCCAACATGGAGCAATTCGCCGCCATCATCGCTGTCTTCGCGCTTCTTGCCCTGGATCACCAGGAGATTGGCCTGCGCGGTGATGTCGATATCCTGCGGGCGGAAACCGGCCACGGCGAGGGTGATGCGGTAATTGTCGTCGCCGCTTTTGGCGATGTTGAAAGGGGGGTAATTGTCGCCGGAATTGAGCCGAGCCTGATTTTCGAGCAAATCGAACAGGCGGTCAAAGCCCACGGTCGAACGGCGATAAGGGGTGAAATCTAAACGTGACATAATCAGCAAATCCTCTTCAAAAATGAGCAATTTGGTCTTTGGTCGCGAGCCTGCCTCATGCAGCACCCGCAATCGTCACCATTTGTGTTCCCCAAGGGTGGCGGAACGCGGCGACATCCCTTAGTTAGGGCGTAGAGGATGGCTTTCAAGAGCCTTCGGGATACGCCTCAATGGGATCGAACAATGACCGCACCGACAATCGACATCTACACCAAATTTGCTTGCCCGTTTTGTGTCCGGGCCAAACACTTGCTCGAGAAGAAGGGGGCAAGTTTCAACGAATATGACATCACAATGGGCGGCGCAAAGCGCGACGAAATGCTCGCCCGCGCGCCCCAAGCGCGCACTGTGCCGCAGATTTTCATTGGTGACACCTATGTCGGCGGGTCGGATGATCTTGCCGCATTGGAAGCGGCCGGCAAGCTCGACGCGCTGTTGGCGGGGTAGGGCAAGGCCATGCCCAAGATCGCTGTCTTGCAGATGACCTCGGGCATTGACGCCGCCGAAAATCTGGCGGTGATCACAGCGGCGGCGCGCGATGCCAAAGCGGGCGGGGCGGCTATGCTCTTCACGCCCGAAATGGCGCTTCTGCTTGACCGCAATCGCAAGCGTGCAGGGCCATGGATCAACAGCGAGGCCCCCAAAGACTGCGCGCGGGCCATCGCGCAGGTCGCCCGCGATGAACAGATCGACATCGTGATCGGCTCGATGCCGGTCGCCGCGCAATCGGGCAAATTTGCCAATCGCAGTTTCGTGTTTGGGGCACATGGCGCCGCTCCGGTGACCTATGACAAGATCCATATGTTCGATGTCGAATTGTCCACCGGCGAGACATGGCGCGAGAGCAGCGCTTACGAGGCGGGCGGCGAGATCGTGACGATTGATGACACCCCGGTTGGGCGGTTGGGTTTGGCGATTTGTTACGACATGCGCTTTCCTGCTTTGTTTGAGGGGTTGGGGCGGCGTCGCTGCGATGCGATTGCGGTGCCCGCCGCTTTCACGGTGCCTACAGGGGCGGCGCACTGGCACGTTTTGTTGCGCGCCCGCGCGATTGAGGCATCGGCCTTTGTCATTGCCGCAGCGCAGGTTGGCACACATGAAGACGGGCGCGAGACCTATGGCCATTCGCTGGTGGTCGATCCCTGGGGCGAGGTTCTGCTCGACATGGGCGGCGATGCCCCGGGATTGGCCTTTTGCGATATCGATTTGGGGCGGATTGCCGATGTCCGCGCGCAAGTGCCAAGCCTTGCCAATGCCCGAGAAATCCCCAAATAAGCAGGCATAATGATCGTATTCGACCTCCATTGTGAACACGGCCACAAATTCGAAGGGTGGTTTGGCTCTTCGGCTGATTATGAAGATCAATTGGCGCGCGGCCTGATCGCGTGCCCCGATTGCGGCACCGTGCAAGTCAGCAAGGCACCAATGGCGCCCGCCGTGCCGGTTAAAGGCAATGCCCGGCCCGACATGCCCGCTGCTGAAACGGCGCAGGCCATGCCCGCAGCCCCATCGCAGCCAAGTGCGCCGTCCCCCGCCTTCGATGGTGACAATGCAAGCGCGCAGGCCCCAATCGCCAATCGCGAAATGCCCGCTGAGGTGCAAAAGGCGATGGAAAAATTGGCCAAGGCACAGGCTAAAGCGCTGGAGAAAAGCACCTATGTCGGTGAGGATTTCGCCGCCCAATCGCGTGAAATGCATTACGGCGAACGCGACGAGGCGCCGATCCACGGCCAAGCCAGCCTCGAGGAGGCCAAAGCGCTCGTTGATGAAGGCGTGCCGGTGGCCCCATTGCCNTTTCCTGTGGCGCCGCCTGAAAAGCTCAATTGATTAGCANGCCGGCAATGCTATTGGAGGCGATAGGTCCCCGTAGCTCAGTTGGATAGAGCGTCGGATTCCTAATCCGAAGGCCACAGGTTCGAATCCTGTCGGGGACACGTATTTTTTAAACCTGCGCGCCGTGATCCTGTGAGCCCGTCTCCCGCGCGTCAGGGGGGCAATCCGCCAACGCCGCCTCACGCCGCTTTGGCCCGCCCCAAATGCGCAGAGCCAGCAGCGACATGATCAAGATCGTCGCCGATATCGCCAGCAACAAAGCGCAAGTGGCCGCCCATCCGCCCCAATCGTAGATCGCCGTGCCCAGCATGCTGCCGACCGCGCCCCCGATGAACATCATCACGATATAGCTGGTGGTGAGGCGAGTGCGGATTTGCGGGTCTTGCGTTAGAAACAGCATCCGCCCGGTCACATCAATCGTCGGCCCCACCAGATTGACAATGAACAGGGGGACAATGATCCACCACACACTCCATCCCAATGGATAGAGCAGGATCACACCGATCAATTGCACCGCCGCCGCCGCCGCCCTTGCGCGGCGTGCGCCAATGCGGTCGGCCAAACGCCCAAGTCGCGGTGTTGCGATAATGCTGACCACTGCGATCGCGGCCAGATATCCCACAACATCCACCCCATAGCCCATCTCATCGCTGGTCAGGTGCAACGCCAATGCCAGCCATGTGATTGTGAAAGAGGCGAAATTGCACGCTTGCATCACCGCGGAAAACACCATTTCCCGGTTCTGGCGGGCCAAGGCAAACACCGACGCCAACAGCGCGCCATAACTGCCTTGCGGGCGTTTGGGCGGGGCCTGTTCGGATTTGAGTGTGAGCGGCAAAAACACCGTCACCCCGGCCATCACCCCGAACGCGCACCAATAGACCGCGCGCCAGCCATAATATTCCGCCACCACGCCTGCGCCCACACGCGCCACCAAAATGCCGAAAATCACCCCCGCAGTCAGCAAGGCGGTAACCTGCCCAAGCCGCTGCGGCGCGACCCGTTTGGAGGCAAAGGCGGGGATGAGATAGGGCGCGATAGTCACAAAGCCGAGCGCGGTTGACGCGGCGGTGAAGCTGGCAAAATCCTGCGCCAGCGCCATGCCCAACATGAAGAGAGCCTGCGCGCTAACGAAGATCAGGCACAAAACCTTGTTCGAATAACGATCACCCAAAGGCAGCAGCAGCAAAATGCCCAATGCCAGCGCCAATTGGTTGAGCGCCGGGACAATCCCGATCTGCGCCTCGCTCACTGCGAAATGGGCCGCCACCTCGCCGATAATGGGATGGATGTAATAGGCATTGGCGGTGACCACTGCGGCGGTCACCATCAAAGCAAATTCCTGCCCCCGGCTCAGATATTGGGGGGCGGCCGCGGGCGGCGGGGTCATGGCGGCGGACGGGCTCAGATCACGCCTGCCTGCCGCGCGGCCCAGATCACGCCTTGGGCCAGTTCGATCGGGCGGTCTTCCTGACAGAAATGGCCGCACGTGCTCAAAATCTCGTGCGGGAGGCCATCGGCCCCTTTGATGCGCGCGCTCAAACTTTCGCCCAAACCGCCTGTGACGGGGTCATCGGCACCAAACAGGGTGAGAAATGGCCGGTCATATTGCGCAAGGCCAACCCAGGCCGCTTTGTTTGCTTCTATCCCCGCCATCCCATCTTCGACCGGGACCAATTGCGGAAAGGCGCGCGCGCCTGCTTTGCTGGCCTCGTCGGGGAAGGGGGCGTCATAGGCGGCAATTTCGGCCGCGCTGAGCGGGGTCGCGGTGGAGCGTTGGAGCAATGCGCCAATGCGAAATTCGGGCGATGATTTGGCNAATTCGCGCCANGCCATGAAGGCAGGCGAGGGCACNCCGCCGGTTGGCAAAAACGTATTGCTGGCCACCACACAGGTGAAGCTGTCGGGGTCCTCTCCCACCATTCTGAGGCCCAGCAATCCGCCCCAATCCTGGCAGAACAAGGCCGCAGGCCCCGCCGCCGCCGCCGCGCGCCATTGGCCCAGCCAGGAGATATGCCGGTCATAGCTGTAAAAAGCGGGATCATCGGGCCGGTCGCTCTTGCCAAAGCCAATCAAATCGGGCGCGAGGCAGCGAAAACCGGCATCCAACAATATCGGGATCATCTTGCGATACAGAAAGCTCCAGCTCGGCTCCCCATGGAACAGCAACACCGCCGGCGCATCCTTGGGCCCTTCATCGATGTAATGCATGCGCCCGCTATGCCCGTCGCCCAGATCAATCGTCAGCCAGTTTTCGGCAAAAGGGTAATCGGGGATGTCGGCAAAACGCGACAAATCGGCTTTCAGCACTTGCATGATTCTCTCTCCCACCTATCGCTGGTGAAAGATCAGTAGCATGGAAAAACTGGTATTCCAGCGCCGTGCGACTTGGTTTAGCATTTGTATCGGGCGGTTGAGGCGCGCACATAACGCGCAAAGGCATGCCGCCGGTAATGACGGATAGAATGATATGCAGATCCAAACGCAAATATTGGCCGAAACCGAAGAACTGGCCGAAATCCGCCGCGCTGTGCGGGCGCTGTGCGATGATTTTCCGGGCGAATATTGGCGCGAGAAGGACGCCGTTCGGGCCTATCCGGGGGAATTTGTCGATGCTCTGACCAAAGCCGGCTTTCTCGCCGCGCTGATCCCGGCCGAATATGGGGGCAGCGGGCTCAGCCTTGATGCGGCCGCCGTGATTATGGAGGAGATCCAGGCATCGGGATGCAATGGTTCATCGGCGCATGCGCAAATGTATATTATGAACACCATCCTGCGCTACGGATCGGATGAGCAAAAGGCGCAATATCTGCCGCGCATTGCCTCTGGTGAATTGCGTCTGCAAGCCTTTGGCGTGTCCGAACCGACCAGCGGCACCGATACGTTGAGCCTTAAAACCCGCGCTGTGCGCGATGGCGATGAATATGTGATCTCGGGCCAGAAAATCTGGACGAGCCGGGCCGAACATTCCGATCTGATGCTGCTTCTGGCGCGCACAACCCCGCGCGATCAGGTCGAGAAAAAGACCGAGGGGCTTTCGATCTTCCTCGTCGATATGCAGGCCGCGCTCAAATCGGGGATGAGCATCAAGCCAATCCGCACCATGATGAACCATTCCTCGTGCGAGGTGTTTTTCGACGATTTGCGGATCCCGGCATCGGCTCTGGTCGGGGAAGAGGGCAAGGGCTTTCGCTACATCTTGTCGGGCATGAATGCCGAGCGCATTTTGATCGCGGCGGAATGTATTGGCGATGCCAAATGGTTCATCGACCAGGCCAAAACCTATGCCAGCGACCGCAATGTGTTCGCCCGCCCGATCGGCCAGAACCAAGGTGTGCAGTTTCCGATTGCGCGGTGTTACGCGCAAATGTGCGCGGCCGAATTGATGGTTCACCACGCCGCGCAAGCGTTCGATCAGGGCGGCAATCCCGGGGCAGAGGCGAATATGGCCAAATTGCTCGCTTCCGAGGCAAGCTGGGCGGCGGCCGATATGTGCGTGCAAACCTTTGGCGGGTTCGGATTTGCCGAGGAATATGATGTGGAGCGCAAATTCCGCGAGGCGCGGCTTTACACCGTGGCGCCCATTTCGACCAATCTGATCCTGTCCTATTTGGCCGAACACGTGCTGGGCCTGCCGCGCTCCTACTGAGCGGGGGAGCTTACGGCACGGGGGCGAACGGGCCTTAATGTGAGAAAACACCGGGTTGGGCGCATTTCCCTTGCAGTCGCAGGGCAATTGTGATTCTGTGTAAGAGGACGTTAACTCAGAGGGACTCATGCACCGCCAACCGCGCGAACATCTCAAACAGGGCGCTGCTCTGCTGGTGTTGGTTGGGCTGACCCTTGCGGCGATTGCGGGCCCCACCGGGGTTTTGGCATGGGCCGAAAATGCCGACGCATTGAAGCAGCGAGAGGCGCGCATTGCGGTGTTGACCGATCGGCGTGATGCGCTGCGCAATCGGGTGGGATTGCTCGACCCCAATGGCGCCGATCCCGATCTGGTTAGCGAATTGGTGCGCAGGGAATTGGGCGCGATTCACCCCGATGAAATCGTCATCACGCTGGACGATGACTAGCCGATCAGGCGCGAAGGGCCGCGCAATTAAGCCGTTTGGTTTTGCAAAAACTCCAAAATAACCGTTTTGGCTAAAAACACAGC
Organism: Erythrobacter sp.; assembly: GCA_013214365.1. GTDB lineage: Bacteria > Pseudomonadota > Alphaproteobacteria > Sphingomonadales > Sphingomonadaceae > Erythrobacter. Next base: position 784 of record JABSPI010000062.1, on the reverse strand, counting down.
TAAATCGCCGCTTTACGTTGCGTCATGACGCGCTTCGCCTATAGCTGAAGGCGCGGAGGCATGCGCAGCTTTCTCCTCCCCGGATGCGCATGGAATTTTGAGAGAAGGATCGTAATCTTGGCGAAGAAACCTGCCCGCGCGAAAAGCGCGGCCAAACCCGCGAGCCGTGCAAAAAAAGGCGCTGGCTCAACCAAATCAAAATCGAATATTGCGCCATCGGATGACCCCGATTTCATCCTGCACTCGCTGCAGGATGAATTCGAGGCGGCCAAAAGCTTCGCAGCCAGCGATGAACAAAAGCTCGAATTTTACCGGCAGATGTTGCTCATCCGGCGGTTCGAGGAAAAGGCTGGGCAGCTTTATGGCCTCGGCCTGATCGGTGGATTTTGCCATTTGTATATCGGGCAAGAGGCGGTTGCGATTGGCCTGCAAAGCGCGCTTGATGGCGACAAGGACAGCGTCATCACCGGCTACCGCGATCATGGCCACATGCTCGCCTATGGCATTGATCCCAATGTGATCATGGCCGAATTGACCGGGCGCGAGGCCGGCATTTCCAAGGGCAAGGGCGGGTCGATGCATATGTTCTCGACCGAGCATAAGTTTTACGGCGGCCACGGCATTGTCGGCGCGCAAGTGGCGCTGGGCGGGGGGCTCGCTCTGGCGCATCAATATAATGAGGATGGCGGGCTGTGCCTTGCCTATTTCGGTGATGGGGCGGCGAACCAAGGCCAAGTCTACGAAACATTCAACATGGCATCCTTGTGGAACCTGCCCATCGTGT
>JABSPI010000061.1 GCA_013214365.1 Erythrobacter sp. | reverse complement strand
GGCACGAGCGGGCGCAGCTCTGGCGGGATCACGGGGATCACTTCGAGGATCATCCATTCGGGACGGTTGCCCGATTCAATGAAGCTTTCGACGACCTTCAAACGTTTGATGATCTTCTTGGGCTTGAGCGTCGACTTGGTGGTCGCCAGCTCTTCCATCAGATCTTCGCGCTCTTGCTCAAGATCGAGATCCATCAGCATGACCTTGACCGCTTCTGCACCGATGTCGGCAGAGAAAGCGTCTTCGCCATACTCGTCTTGCGCTTCGAGCAGCTCGTCTTCGGTGAGCAGCTGGAACTTCTCAAGCGGGGTGAGGCCCGGCTCGATCACAACATAGCTCTCGAAGTAGAGGATGCGCTCAAGCTGCTTCAGCTGAATGTCGAGCAGCAGGCCGATGCGCGATGGCAGCGACTTCAAGTACCAGATGTGCGCCACAGGAGCGGCAAGCTCGATGTGGCCCATACGCTCGCGGCGCACTTTGGTGACGGTGACTTCAACGCCGCACTTTTCACACACGACGCCTTTGTACTTCATGCGCTTATATTTGCCGCAAAGGCACTCATAGTCCTTTACCGGGCCAAAGATACGCGCACAGAAGAGGCCGTCGCGTTCAGGCTTGAACGTGCGGTAGTTGATCGTTTCCGGCTTCTTGATCTCGCCGAATGACCACGAACGGATGCGCTCTGGCGAGGCGATGCCGATCTGGATCTGGTCAAAGGTTTCCGGCTTTGCGAGCTGGTTGGTGAATTTTGTCAGTTCGTTCATTTCATGGTCCCTATTCGAGGGTGAAATCAGTTACCGCGCTTGGCGATAAGAAAGTAAATATCGACGAGGCAAATAAAGGCACAGAAGGCGAAACATACGGCGTAAAAGATCTGCTCCCAGCCTTCGCTAATCCATGCGCGATAGCCAGTCGCTAAAGCAGGAAGGATCATCATTTTGATCCCCAAACCTGGTGCTTTTGCAACTATGCTATCGCGATGTGCTAACATTCCTTATTCCGCAGCCTCCGCGAAGCCGTCGCCGTCCTCATCCTCGTCGCCGAGCGATGTGAGTTCGACGTTCATGCCCAGCGAGCGCATTTCCTTGACGAGAACGTTGAAGCTCTCCGGAATGCCCGCCTCGAAGGTGTCGTCGCCTTTGACGATGGCTTCGTAGACCTTGGTCCGGCCCACAACATCGTCTGATTTGACGGTGAGCATTTCCTGAAGCGTGTAGGCAGCGCCATATGCTTGCAGGGCCCAGACTTCCATCTCACCAAAGCGCTGACCACCAAACTGCGCTTTACCACCAAGCGGCTGCTGGGTGACGAGCGAGTATGGACCAATCGAGCGAGCGTGGATCTTGTCATCGACCAAGTGGTGCAGCTTGAGCATGTAGATGATGCCTACGGTGACCTTACGGTCGAAAGCTTCACCGGTGCGCCCGTCGAACAGGACCGATTGGCCCGAGCTGTCAACGTCCGCTTTGACCAGATAGTCGGTCACATCCGCTTCGCGCGCGCCATCAAACACCGGCGTACCCATGGGCACACCAGCTGAGAGATTGGTGGCAAGCTCAACAATGCCCGAGGTCGAACGGCTTTCGAGATCATCGAAATACTGCTCGCCATAGACATCCTTCAACCGCTCAACCACGGCCTCAGGCGGCTTGGCGCTGGCATAATCTTCGGCAGCATTGGGATTGTCGCGCTTCCACTGTTCGAGCTTCTCGGCGATATCCATACCCAGGTTACGAGCCGCAAACCCAAGGTGCGTTTCAAAGATTTGCCCGACGTTCATCCGCGAAGGCACGCCCAGCGGGTTGAGCACGAGATCAACCGGCGTACCGTCAGCCAAGAACGGCATGTCCTCAACCGGGAGGATGCGTGAAATCACACCCTTGTTCCCGTGACGGCCGGCCATTTTATCGCCCGGCTGCAGCTTGCGCTTCACCGCAACGAAGACCTTGACCATCTTGAGCACGCCCGGCGCCAATTCGTCGCCACGCTCGAGCTTTTCCTTGCGGTCCTCGAACTTGGCATCGATCATTGCGACACTGTCGTCATATTGCGACTTGATCGCTTCCAATTGCGCTTGACGATTGTCATCGGCGACCGCGAATTTGAACCATTCGTGCCGCTCTACCTCAGCCAGGACCGTTTCAGTGATCTCTGTGCCCTTCTTGACCCCTTTAGGTGCCGCGCTGGCGGTTTGGCCAATCAGCATGTCTTTGAGGCGATTATAGGTCGCGCGGTTGAGGATATTGCGCTCATCCGCGGCGTCCTTGCGCAGACGCTCGATCTCTTCGTTCTGGATCGCGCGGGTACGGTCATCGATCTCGATACCGTGGCGGTTGAACACCCGAACCTCAACGATGGTCCCGGCAACACCGGGCGGCAGACGCAGCGAGGTGTCCCGCACATCGCTGGCTTTCTCACCAAAGATTGCGCGGAGCAATTTCTCTTCCGGCGTCATCGGGCTTTCACCCTTTGGCGTGATCTTGCCGACCAGAATATCGCCCGGATGCACTTCAGCACCGATATAGACAATGCCCGCCTCATCGAGGTTGCGCAGGGCTTCCTCACCGACATTGGGGATGTCACGGGTGATGTCCTCTGGCCCCAGCTTGGTGTCGCGGGCCATGACTTCGAATTCATCGATGTGGATCGAGGTGAAGACGTCATCTTTCACGATCCGTTCTGAGATGAGGATCGAGTCTTCGTAATTGTAGCCATTCCAGGGCATGAATGCGACGAGGCTGTTCTTGCCCAGCGCCAGCTCACCAAGGTCAGTTGATGGACCATCAGCGATNATATCGCCCGGCTCAATCACCTCGCCCACTTTCACCAGCGGGCGCTGGTTGATGCAGGTGTTCTGGTTCGAACGCTGGAACTTCTGCAAGGTGTAGATGTCCACGCCGGACTGGCCCGGTTCAACATCGCCAATTGCACGGATCACGATCCGGGTGGCATCCACCTGATCGACAATCCCGCCGCGCTTGGCTGCAATCGCAGCACCGGAATCGCGCGCCACGGTCTCTTCCATACCGGTCCCGACCCAAGGCGCTTCTGCCTTGACCAGCGGCACGGCCTGACGCTGCATGTTGGAACCCATCAATGCGCGGTTGGCGTCATCGTTCTCAAGGAACGGGATGAGCGAGGCGGCGACCGAAACCAGCTGTTTGGGCGACACATCCATCAAGGTGATGTGATCATTAGGCGCCATCAAGTTGTCGCCTGCATGCCGCGCAGAGACGAGGTCGTCGACAAACTCACCTTTGTCGGTCAGCTCGGCCGAAGCCTGCGCCACGGTGTGCTTCTGCTCCTCCATAGCGGAGAGATAGATCACATCGCCAGTGACTTTGTTGTCCTCAACCTTGCGATAAGGCGTTTCGATGAAGCCATATTTGTTGACCCGGCTGAACGAGGCCAGCGAGTTGATCAGACCAATGTTGGGCCCTTCGGGCGTTTCAATCGGGCAGATCCGGCCATAGTGTGTCGGGTGCACGTCGCGCACCTCAAAACCGGCACGCTCACGCGTCAGACCACCCGGGCCAAGCGCCGAGACGCGGCGTTTGTGGGTAACTTCGGACAGCGGGTTGGTCTGGTCCATAAATTGCGACAGCTGCGACGAGCCGAAGAATTCACGCACTGCGGCCACAGCCGGCTTGGCGTTGATCAGATCGTTGGGCATGACGGTCGAAACATCGACGCTGCTCATGCGCTCCTTAACCGCGCGCTCCATGCGCAACAGGCCGACACGGTATTGGTTTTCGAGCAATTCGCCGACCGAACGCACACGGCGATTGCCGAGATTGTCGATGTCGTCGACTTCGCCCTTGCCGTCTTTGAGCCCGACCAATTCCTTGACCACGGCAAGAATGTCTTCCTTGCGCAGGGTCGTTACAGTATCCTCTGCATCGAGACCCAGACGCATATTGAGCTTGACCCGGCCAACTGCCGAGAGGTCGTAACGCTCACCATCGAAGAACAGGCCTTCGAACAGGGCTTCGGCGGTTTCCTTGGTCGGCGGCTCACCCGGGCGCATGACCTTGTAGATCGCCTCGAGCCCCTCGTCACGGTTCTCGGCCTTGTCAACCTTGAGCGTGTTGCGGATCCAGGGGCCGGTGTTGACCTCATCAATGTCGAGCAATTCGATTGCATCAAACCCGGCCGCGTCGAGCGCCTCAATGTGCTCCATCGTGACTTCATCACCCGCCTCGATGTAGATGCTGCCGGTCTGCTCGTTGATCATGTCAAAGGCAGCATAGCGGCCCACGACCTCTTCGGTCGGCAAAAGCAAGTCGGCCAGACCGTCCTTGGCCGCCTTATTGGCAGCGCGCGGGCTGATTTTCTGGTTGGCGGGGAAGATTTCCTCACCCGTCTTAGCATCCACCAGACCAAAGGCCGGCTTTTGACCGCGCCAGTTTTCCGCAACGAACGGGATCTTCCAGCCGTCTTTCGCGCGCTCCCACGAAACGGTGTCGTAGAAATGATGCAGAATGCCCTCGCTATCGAGACCCAGCGCATAAAGCAGCGCGGTCACCGGCAGCTTGCGCTTACGGTCGATCCGGACGTTTACGATGTCTTTGGCATCAAACTCGAAGTCCAACCAGGAGCCACGATAGGGAATGACGCGCGCAGCAAAGAGCAGCTTACCTGAGGAGTGGGTTTTCCCACGATCATGATCGAACAACACACCGGGCGAACGGTGCATCTGACTAACGATCACGCGCTCAGTGCCATTGATGATAAAGGTGCCGTTATCCGTCATGAGCGGCATGTCGCCCATGTAAACGTCCTGCTCCTTGATATCGAGAACCGAGCGCGTTTCGGTTTCCTGATCCACCTCAAACACGATCAGGCGCAGCGTCACCTTCATTGGTGCTGCATAGGTGATGCCGCGCTGGCGACATTCGGTCGTGTCGTATTTGGGCTCCTCCAATTCGTAATGGACAAAGTCGAGCTCAGCGGTGCCGGCAAAATCGCGGATCGGGAAAACCGACCGCAAAGTCTTTTCAAGACCCGAGACATAGCCCGTCTCTTTGTTCGAACGCAGGAAGAACTCGTAGCTCTCACGCTGCACTTCGATAAGGTTGGGCATATCCACGACTTCGTGGATGTCGCCAAAAATCTTGCGGATACGCCGCTTTGCGGTGCCCTTAGCTTCGCGGCTGCGGGTTGCTTTCGCTTTGGTTGCCATGGAAGAGTTGTGCCTCTTTTTTGCTTGTGCGTTTGCTTTTGATCGAGGCGGGAATTCCCGCTCGGCCGAAGATATTAGTCGTCATGCGAGACTAAGACCCCATATTCGACGCAAAAATGCCGCACCCTTGACAACCCCTTAGGTCACCATGGCTGCAGCTCACTTCGTCGCGAATATGGCAAAGCGCCGCCTCCATTCTTGGATCGATCCGTCGCGCGTGAATCGATCCTGCTCGAGGCTAGCGTGTGCCCCCGTATGTAGGAAAAGCGAGGAAAGCCGTCAAGCGCGCACCAACGATTCGCCAAGCGAGCCGCCCATCCGCTCAAAATACACCGCTGAGCAGACCCATCGTTTATATTGATAATCAATAAATTTGAATTTATTGCTTTCCAATCAATCTCTTATTGTTTTTCAATATTTATTGATTGACGATAAATCGCGCCATGCCTAGAAAGGGCTTATTGAATATCAATAATTCACATCAAGGATAACAATATGAGACAGTCAATCACCAATTCATTCGCTGCGCTTGCCGCCCTGATCATCGCCTGCTCTTCAATTGGCGCGATCGTGACCGTGCCGCCTGCTTCCGCTCAGTCGGCCAAAACACCCATCGAGCTGGCGTAATCCAAGCCACGCGCATCCCAGCAAAAGGAAATGCAAATGCCCCTCAAACCCTCTGATCCCCTGCTTGCTTCTGGCAAGATCTTGACAGTCTTACTGATGGCCTTGGCTGGCATAGTGACTGTTGTCATGGTGGTTTTGATACCCGTTATTTTGTTCGATCATTCGGACTTCATTTTGGAAGCAACACAAGCAAAAGGCACCAATACTGGCCAAATCAAAGCCGCTTCGATCGTGGTCTTATTTCTCGCTGCGATTGCCACGGCATTTGCCTTTCAATTTTTCAGACTTTTAAAGCAGATCATCGACACCGTCAGCGATGACGTCCCGTTCACAATGGCAAACGCCGCACGCATCAGACGAATGGGCTGGCTGGCTCTGCTGTTCCAGTTGGCCTCGTTTCCGATTGCACTTTTGGCAAACTATCTGGACAACGAAGGGCCATCGGCCAATATCAGCACCGATTTCGGGTTCTCGTTGACGGGCTATTTGCTGGCCTTAGTTCTTTTCATTCTTGCCCGGGTGTTCAGGCATGGCGCGCAAATGCGCGACGATTTGGAAGGAACCGTGTAATGCCTGCCGACGAAGAAGGAGCAACGATCATGGTCAAACTCGATGACCTGCTGCACGAACGCCGCATGACGCTGACCGAACTGGCAGAGCGTGTCGGCCTCACCCTAGCGAACCTCTCGATCCTCAAGACCGGTAAGGCCAAGGCAATCCGGTTCAGCACATTGGCAGCGATCTGCCGCGAGTTGGAGTGCCAACCGGGCGACCTGCTCGAATTCACACCCAACTGAAACAGCTAGCCACATTCAATCAGCCGGGTCACGATGCCCGAATCACTTGACTTTCGGGGCGGGCATAGTAATTGCGCACCCCGATCGCTTTGGCCTCCACGCTTCTGCGGTCATCCGTCCGAGACAGTTGCTGAGCGGAATATGCCGCTCTTAATTTGCAGCCTAGGCGGGGAACAGAGATTTAGGTCCGCTCCAATGCGGCCCGCCACGCGCCCTTGAGCGCACCTCCTTCCCCATCGTTGGACTTTGGCTTGTCGGTTAGCGGCAGGTCAAAATTTGAGCCGGTCGAACGCAAAGCCATTTGTGTTCGACCATTAGTGAAGGAGTATGGCATGGATCGTTCGCAAAAAACCGAAGCGGTTGCCCAGCTCAATGCAGTCTTCAACGAAGTTGGTGTGGTGGTTGTCACCCGCAACCTCGGCATGACGGTGGAACAATCCACCGACCTGCGCGGCAAGATGCGCGAAGCTGGTGCGACTTATAAGGTTGCGAAGAACCGTCTCGCCAAGCTCGCTCTGAAAGACACCGATTACACGGGCCTTGAGGATTTCCTCTCTGGTCCAACCGCGCTGGCCTGGTCAGAAGACCCGGTCGCAGCCGCCAAGGCTGCTGTCGATTTCGCCAAGGCGAATGACAAGCTCGAAATCGTCGGTGGCTCGATGGGCACGCAGGTACTCGACGAAGCTGGGGTCAAGGCGCTCGCCTCGATGCCGAGCCTCGACGAACTGCGTGGCACGATTGTTGGCCTTATCAACGCCCCGGCGACGAAGATCGCTCAGGTCGTTACCGCACCGGCCAACAAGCTTGCCCGTGTCGTTGGCGCATATGCCGCCAAGGAAGACGCATAAGAGACGCTTTCTCGCGAAAGATACGAAACATTTGGGGTTCTGAAAAACCCCGCCACAATTTGGAGTGAACATCATGGCTGATATTGCCAAGCTTGTTGAAGAACTTTCGAAGCTGACCGTCCTCGAGGCAGCTGAACTTGCAAAAGCCCTCGAAGAAGAGTGGGGCGTAAGCGCTGCTGCAGCTGTTGCTGTGGCTGCACCTGCTGGCGGTGGCGGCGAAGCTGCTGCTGAAGAAAAAGACGAATTCGACGTCATCCTCACCGGCGACGGCGGCAAGAAGATCCAAGTCATCAAAGAAGTCCGCGCCATCACCGGCCTGGGCCTCACCGAAGCCAAGGGTCTCGTCGAAGGCGCACCCAAGCCGCTCAAAGAAGGCGTTGCAAAGGCAGAAGCCGAAGAGATCAAAGGCAAGATCGAAGCAGCCGGCGGCACCGTCGAGCTCAAGTAAGCTTCTTTCGGTTCTTACCGATCAAAGAAGGGCGGCGCCTGCGATGGCGCTGCCCTTTTTATTTGCGCCGCGCTGGGCCAAGGACTTATCCACGTTAAAAATCACGAAAATAATGGATCGGTAACTTTTATCACACTAACAAAACTTTCTTTGTTTCGAAATTTCAGGGGGAAACTACAATATGAAGAAAGTATTTGCTCTTACAGCAATCGCAATTGGTATGGTTACGACCGGCTGCGCCACGGTGATGAACGGTACGAATGTCGACTATACCACTGATACCAATCCCAGCGGAGCGCAGGTCGAATTCCTGGGTGGCCTCAGCTGCGAATCCCCTTGCTCACTTGAACTGCGTCGCAAGTCCGACACCCGCGTTGACATCAGCAAAGAAGGCTATGAGCCGGTATATGT
>JABSPI010000060.1 GCA_013214365.1 Erythrobacter sp. | reverse complement strand
CTGCACAACCAGGCTTTACCGTGAATGTCCCTGTCTTGGCCGATTATGCCGAGCTTGAGCCAGTGCTTTTGCGCGAACTTCAAAAACTCAGCACATCTGGACTTTTGCGAGAAAAGGGATTGAATGTCAGTGTGGATTTCCACTCAGTCACGATCTACGCCACTGAGCGCAATCGTCTGGCTGTTGGGATCGAAGCGCGGGTGAGATCGACCGGCAGGTTTGCAGACAAATATTGGGCACGCAGCCGGGGCAGAGTTTGGCTGACAGCGGACCCGATCACGCAAGAAGGCAGCGAAATTCTGACGATCGAGAATCTCGAGATTAACGGTGATATGGACCGATATTCGGGCGACTTGCTGGTCCGATTGCTGGGCAATCCTGTGATCAAAAGCCGCATCCAGACGGCTCTCACCACCAATTTCCGGCGTGACTATGATGATGTTGTGGCCAAAGCCCGAAAGGGACTGGCCTCGGTTAAAGTTGGCGATGCGCGGTTGGCCTTCGACGTTGACGAATTTAGCCATGGCAAAGTTTCCGTCACCGGCGCGGGATTGTTCATGCCGGTTACGGCCCGGGGAACCGTTGCTGCTCGTGTGACTGATTAAAAGCTCTCAAGGTCTGGACGATATGCCGGATCGTCGCCAATTACAGTTCGCTATTCGTCTGATGACCCTTGACCGGAGACTGGCTGAGGCGCAGGCCTTGCGATAGCTAGCCGTTGATCAAGGATAACTGCAATCGAGCCTCACAACCCTGCCCTTGGTCCTGCTGAACAAGCCGATCCTGCGCGCCGGCTTGCTGCACGAGAAAGGCAGGCGCGCATCATTGCCGATATTGGGCAAAAGGCGCTGGCGACGCGCGATCTTGAAGGCTTCTTCGATGAAGTTTGCGCCTCATTGTGCAGCGCGCTTGAATGCGGTTTCGCCAAAATGCTGCGGCTGTCGGATGACCGCGAGAACTTTGAGCCGATAGCCGGTGCAGGCTGGGATCCGGGCGCATTGGAAGGCACGCGGATTCACAACGGAGCACACAGTCAAGCGGGCTACACCTTGCAGGAGGAAAGTTCGGTACTTGTTCGTGATCTGAAGCGGGAGACGCGCTTCGAAATTTCGCAATTGTTCATCGATCACGGCGTGCGCTCAGGCATTGGCGCGCTCATCACGGTAGGCAATCAGCCTTGGGGGGTGATCAGTCTGCATGATCGTGAGCCAGACGCTTTCGGAGCCGAAGATCTCGCCATTTTAGAGGCTGCCTCGAACATCATCGCCATGACCATCATGCAGAAGATGCGTGAGGATTTCCTCTCGCGCGAGCGCTTTATTCAATCGCTTTCTCTGGGTGTGGCCGAAATTGGGGTTTGGACCCGTGANCTTACAACCGACGAAGTGACCTGGGATCAGCGTCTGCGCGAAATCGTTGGCGCTCAGAGCATTCAACTGACCCCGCGAAAGAACGATCTGACAGATTTCATCGTCGATGAAGATCGGCAACGGGTGCGCGATGCGCTTGCCATGACCACCGACCATGGCAAGGCGTTTGAAGAAGAATTTCGCCTGCTACGCCCGGACGGCGAGACGATCTGGTTGCATGCGCGTGCCGAACGCACGCAGCAGAATAACCGGTCACTGGTAATCGGCATCACCGCCGACATCACCGAGCGCAAACTGACCGAAGAGCGCAGTGAATTTATGATGCGCGAACTCGATCATCGGGTCAAAAACCTGCTGGCAATCATTCTCTCGATTGCAGAGATCACGGCGCGTTCGGCCCCCGATGTGCAGAGCTACAAGGGGGGCTTTAGGGCCCGGCTTGATGCGATTGCGCGCACGCACAGCCTGTTGGCTGATGCGCGCTGGTCTGGCGTGGATCTGCGCTCTTTGATCGAAGATGAAGTGGTCGATCGGTCGGCTGCTGGCCGGGTGGAGATTGATGGCCCGCAAGTTCCTATATCGCCAGGGGCAGCGCAGTCCTTGTCAATGTTGCTGCATGAACTCAACACCAATGCTTGCAAATATGGGTCGCTCTCGGTTGTTGGGGGACGGCTCAAAATACTGTGGTATAAATTGGGCGGTGAAGATGGTGAGGTGGTGCTCACTTGGCAGGAAACCGGTGGGCCGCAGGTTCAAACTCCAAGCCATCGAGGATTTGGGAGCAAGGTGATCAATCAGATCATCGAGCGTCAGTTGGGCGCGAAGGTTACGACAGACTGGAACCCGGCCGGGATTATCCTGTCTGTCCGCATTCCGATCTTGAGTGTTCGGCCACCCCCTTCGCAGAAATCCGACCGTGCAGCTCAAGATGATTTTGTGTCGCAAGAGGCCTTGTTGGATGCCCGGGTGCTTGTGCTTGACCATGAATGGCTTGCCGCCGAGCAATATGGGGCAATTTTCATTCGACTTGGGGCGCAAGTGCTCGGACCTTATTTGAAATTGTCTGAGGCGGCAGGAGGGGATCTTGAGGCGATCGATATTGCCGTTTTGGATCTTGCGTTTGGCGATGATGGATTGGCCTTTGCGGGGCGATTGAAAGATGCGGGCGTGCCGATCGTGTTTGTTGCGGAGCCAGGGGAAAAGCTTGATCTGCCCAGCCGCTTCGCCAGCGATCCGGTTTTGACCAAACCGGCCAGTGCAGACGTTCTCATCAAAGCCGCCGCCCGGTTGCTGGCATAAAGCTGCGCCCCCATTCGCGCCCCCATTCGCGCCTCCCAAACTCTGTTTAAGCTGTATTGCTGGCTTGCCGGTGATGCTAAGCGGGCCTAATGCCTTGAGTTATGACGAAACACTCCGACAAATCCGCTCCCAATTCCGATCACGAACTGACCAATCGCAACTTCTATCGCGCGGGCGAGGAAAGCCGGTTTGCCGAGGAGGCTCCGGTGCGCACGCCTCAGACCGAGCATCCCGCTTATCAATTGGCGTTTCGCGATCATGACTTTTTGCTGCGTGATGAGCTGCGCCCGGTGCGGTTTCAGCTCGAATTGCTCAAACCCGAAATGCTGCTTGATGAAGCACGCGTTGGGTCAACAATGGTGATGTATGGCTCGGCGCGTATCCCCGCGCCCGAGGAGGCACAGGCCAAACTTGATCAGGCCAAGGACGGCACTGAATATGAGCAGCAGGTCGCAAAGCGTTTGGCGGACAAAGCCAAATATTACGAGGAAGCCTACAAGCTTGCGCGGTTGGTTTCGGAAAAAGCGATCATTGAAGATGGCAAACGCCAATTCGTTGTCACAACCGGTGGTGGCCCTTCGATTATGGAGGCAGGCAATCGCGGTGCGAGCGATGCGGGGAGCGAGTCGATTGGCCTCAATATTGTGTTGCCGCATGAGCAGGCGCCCAATGGCTATGTGACGCCCTATTTGTCACTCAACTTCCATTATTTTGCTTTGCGTAAAATGCACTTTTTGCTGCGCGCCCGGGCGGTGGCGGTGTTCCCCGGCGGTTTCGGCACATTCGATGAGCTGTTCGAGCTTTTGACGCTTATTCAAACGGGCAAGATGAAGCCGATCCCGATCATGCTCTTCGGCAAGGATTTCTGGTCTCGTGTTGTGGATTTCGATGCGATTGCCGAGGAAGGCACGATCTCGAAGGCCGATTTGGACCTGTTCCACTGGTGCGAAACCGCCGAAGAGGCGTGGGCCCATATCGCGCAATTTTATGAATTGGATTGAAGGCTAGGGCGCAGCAGATCGCTCTATCAAGTCGTCTCTCATGGCGGGGTCGCGCGGCATTTGTATGTCAAATGCCAGCCCGGCCTGCGCCAATGCTTTGATCACCCACCATCCCGGATCCATTTGCCCCGGCTCCAGACCAATCCGCGCGCTTTCGGGAAAGGCGTGGTGGTTGTTGTGCCAACATTCGCCGTAAGTGACGATCCCCAATCCGCTAAGGTTTGAGGCTTGGATCCCCGCATCCTTGACGAACCAGCGGCCAGGGCCGGGATTGTGGCAAAAATAGGTGACGCTCCAATGACCGGCAGTGCTGACTAAAACACGAACACATATTCCCCAAAGCACGAATGCCCAGCCGCCAGCCCAATAGAGAAGGAGCGCAATTGGCACTTGTTGCCAGCGCCATGTTCGATCCAGCAAACGGTAGAAGGGATCAGCCGTTATTGCGCTCTCGATATGAACCCGCGGAGGGCGCGCGAATTCAAAACGACAAAACAGGTTCCAGCACAGATCAGTCAAAAACGAACGCCGGTGCGCGAAGAAATCGTGGCATTGCGCCTCGCGCTGTGCCCAGTCACGGGTGTCATGGATGCGGATAATACCCGAAGGGCCCGACACCCCGACAATTGTGCCAAGATAGATCAGCAGCCAGCCCACCCATTTGGGTGTCTTGAAAGTGCGATGGATCATCATGCGGTGCATTCCCACACTGTGGCCTATCAACAAGGTCACATAGGTCAGCACCAGGAAAAGCAGCACTGATTGCCATGTTGCGACAAAAAGAGCGGCGATCGATCCCATAATCATCGCGCCGTTCCAGGCTGTCTTGGCCCGGTCAATGCGGACACGGCCTGCGCACGGATCGGCATTTGCGCCGTCCACCCGCAGCACCGGCTCCATCATAATTTGCGAACTGCGTGATGGCCGAGCGGGCCGTTGCCCGCGCCAAATCCGGGAGCCGCCTCTATTGCGCGCAGCACAAAATTGCGACCAAGGCGCACGGCGTGCTCAAGCGGTTGGCCATGGCCGAGAAGCGTTGCGACCGCGGCAGAGAGCGTGCAGCCAGTGCCATGAGTGTGGGGTGTGTCGATCCGTGCATGATCAAATTGCACAGCGCGCGGTCCATGCTTCAAATCGGGGGCATACAGAATATCGACGATCCGCTCATCGTCAGTGTGCCCCCCTTTGGCAAGGACCGCTGCGCCCGATTGCGCGGCGAGCTCTTCGGCGGCTTCGGCCATCTGGGTCGAGGTGGTCAGGCCGCGCCCCAGCAAATGCGCCAGTTCGGGCAGGTTGGGGGTGATCAATGTGGCGATGGGGAAGAGTTTTTCGCGCAGGTCAGCGATAGCCTCAGGCGCGATCAGCGCTGCGCCGCTGGTTGAAATCATAACTGGGTCGAGAACGACCGGCACTTGGACCTTAGCGATCGCCTGCGCGGTGGCTGTGATGATTTCCTCATCGTGCAGCATTCCGATTTTGATGGCATCAACTCCGATGTCATCGATGCACGAGGCGATTTGTTGCGCCACGACGCTGCCCGACATCGGAGCGATCGCCTGCACTCCGACACTGTTTTGGGCAGTAACAGAGGTGATTGCGCTCATCGCATAGCCACCCAGCATTGCGATCGTCTTTATATCGGCTTGGATGCCGGCCCCACCGGAACTGTCAGATCCCGCAATGGTAAGGATACGGGGTGCAGGTTTGCTCATGCCGCAGCGCGCACCGCATTGCAAACCTTGTCGACCACATCTTCCACCTGAGTGGCATTATCACCTTCCGCCATAATCCGAATCACAGGCTCAGTTCCTGAAGGTCGGATTACCAGACGCCCTTTACCTTCAAGTTCGGCCTCAACTTGCGCTATCACAGATTTGACCGTCGTATTTTTGAGCGGAGCTCCGCCCTCATAATGCACATTTTTGAGCAATTGGGGGACGGGATCGAACAGATGGAGTATTTCGCTCGCCGGCTGATCCGAGCGCACGAGGCTGGCCAAAACACGCAAGGCTGCAACTGTTCCGTCACCTGTGGTCGAATGGTCCAGCATGATCATGTGGCCCGATTGCTCGCCCCCGATGTTGAATCCTCCGGCTTTCATGCGTTCCAGCACATACCGATCACCAACCTTGGTTCGCTCAAGAGTTAAACCAAGCCCTGTCAGATACCGTTCTAGACCGAGATTAGACATAACAGTCGAAACGACGCCGCCACCCAAGAGCGCGCCTTTTTCATGCATGCGTGTAGCGATCAGCGCCATGATTTGATCGCCATCCACCGCCCGGCCTCGTTCATCGACGACAATCAGCCGATCCGCATCGCCATCCAGCGCGATACCGATATCCGCGCCCTCCTCGACAACTTTGGCTTGCAAAGCCTCAATCGCGGTGGAACCCACGCTGTCATTGATATTGGTGCCGTTGGGTTCAACGCCCAAAGTGATAATCTCCGCTCCCAATTCCCAGATCGCGCTTGGGGCGACTTGATACGCGGCACCATGTGCGCAATCGACCACGACTTTCAAACCGTCAAAGCGGATGTCGCTGCCAACGGTTTGCTTGAGCGCATGAATGTAACGCCCTCGCGCATCCTCGATGCGCCGCGCCCGGCCAATTGCTTCAGGTTTGGCGAGAATGGGTTCGCCCTCAAGCAGGGTTTCGATCTCTGCTTCGGCCTCATCGGACAATTTGAAACCATCCGGGCCGAACAATTTGATCCCGTTGTCAGCAAAAGGATTGTGGCTGGCGGAAATCATCACGCCAAGATCGGCGCGCATTTCGCGTGTTAGCATGGCAATTGCAGGAGTGGGCAATGGGCCGGTCATGATCACATCCATCCCGACACTGGTGAAACCGGCAACCAAGGCGCTTTCCATCATATAGCCGGAAAGGCGTGTGTCTTTCCCGATCACCACGCGATGTCGATGTCCCCCGCGCAAAAAATAATTGCCTGCGGCCTGACCAACCCGCATCACGGTTTCTGCGGTCATTGCCCCGTTATTGGTCCGGCCTCTGATCCCGTCAGTGCCAAACAAATTTCGTCCTGCTTTAGCCATCTGGCTCTCAAATCCCTGTTTTCTGCGTCTTTAAGGCAAGCAAACACTGATTTGCTGCTCATCAAGGCATACGATCAATTGTCAGTCGCTTCTGGCGCGGTTATCGCCCAAATGGAAGACTACATAGGTCCATAGGGGCGGTTTAGTGACGAAATCTGATGCAAGCGGCAGCGCCAAAGAAACTTTAACGCCC
>JABSPI010000006.1 GCA_013214365.1 Erythrobacter sp. | reverse complement strand
TTTATCGCAGGCGCGCGATCAGCTTGAGAGCAGGGTTAAACATCGCACCGGGGGGCAAACGTTGGCCATTGGGCCCATATTGAACCGGCGCCCCGAGATAGGAGGCTTGCACCGGCGGCGGGGAGCGGCGCGGCTCGATCCGGCGGGTGCGGATGACCGTTTCCACACCGTCTTCATCGATAAAGGTTTCCTCTCGCACCGTTTCGGTCCCTCCCGGTGGCAGTGGCCCGGTGAGATATTCCTCTGGCAAGACACCCACCTCAGTGGAGCTGGACGCGGGCGCGCTTGAGGGGGTGGCCTCTTGCGCGCTGGCCGATATCGGCATTGCGGCGCTGGCCAATAGCGCCCAGGCGCCAAGCTGAATTCCAGCCCGAATCCGCGCAAGACCGAGCCTTGATGCTTACCCCCGGAACCGGCGCGACTCGTTCGCCAGCGGTCAAAATGTCGTTAGGATGGGGTTTACCATCCTCTCGCATTCGCAACCAAGCCGAGCGGCGTGCATGTCCCGTTTCGGGGCGCAAGGCGGGCACTTGTCCCCCACCGGGTTTCAGATCCGCTCGGACAAGAGCGCCGCGATTTTCTCCACTCCGGCGGCATCCTGTGCGGTAAAGCGCGCGGGCACAGGGCTGTCGAGATCGATCACCGCGATCACTTTGCCGGCGCGCATGATCGGCACGACCAGTTCCGACTGGCTCGCCGCATCGCAGGCAATGTGACCGGGAAAGGCGTGCACATCTTCGACCAATTGCGTGGCCCCTTGTTTGGCTGCGGCGCCGCACACCCCTTGGCCGATCGGGATGCGGATACAGGCCGGACGCCCGACAAATGGGCCGAGGATAAGCTCCTCCCCCTGGCTGATGGCCGGGCCGATACGGTAAAATCCGGCCCAGTTCAGATCAGGCAGAAACTCCCACAAAAGCGCCGCGACATTGGCCATATTCGCCACCGCATCGGGCTCGCCCATGGTCAAAGCATCGACCGCATTGGCAAGTTCGCGATAGGTTTCGAGGGGATCTTGGTCGGGGCTGGGCTTAAAATCGAACATGGATCGCCTTTACTGCTAGTCTCGGGTTGTCGCCGGCGAGCGGCTGACCTAAGTCGCCAAGATGGGAATTCTTCGCAAGCTCGCAATCGTTATCCTCGTTTTACTGCTGATCGCGGTGGCGGGGTTCTATTTTCTCTCGCGCGGGGACACCGCGACGCTCAGCGTTGATGAGGTCGCCGGAACCGACCCGATCCTCGAGGCGCCCGAGGCGGAAAGCTTTCCTACAGTCGCCATTGCCAAGCCGGTGGGATGGGGCGCGGACGAATTGCCCGAGCCCGCGCCCGGCCTCAGCGTCAATCGCTTTGCTGACGGGTTGGACCATCCCCGCGTGCTCTACGCTTTGCCCAATGGCGATGTTCTGGTCACCTTGACCCGCGCCCCGGTGAGCGAGGCCGAAGATGAGGGGCTGATGGCCAGCATTCGCGGCTGGGTCGCCGAATTGTTGTTCAGCGAGGCAGGCGCCGCGGGCGTATCGCCCAATCAGGTCGTGCTGTTGCGCGATGCCGATGATGATGGCGTGGCGGAGATCAAGCAGACTTTGCTGAGCGATGGGCTCGATTCGCCTTCAGGCATGAGCTGGCATGACGGCACGCTCTATGTCGCCAATCACAACGCGGTGCTCGCTTGGGATTATGAGCTAGGCGCCGATGCGGTGTCTTCAGAGCCGCGCAAGCTGATGGATTTGCCCGCGGGCGGCGGCCACTGGATGCGCAATATGGAAATTCACCCCGATGGCGACCGTTTCTATGTCGCGGTCGGCTCGGTCAGCAATATCGGTGAACAGGGCATGGCGGTCGAAGAGGGCCGCGCGATGATCTGGGAATACAATCTGGAAAGCGGCAGCTACCGNCCGTTTGGCGTGGGCCTGCGCAATCCCAACGGGCTCGATTTCAGCCCATGGTCGGGTGAGTTGTGGACCACGGTGAATGAACGCGACATGCTGGGTTCGGATCTGGTCCCCGACTATCTCACCAATGTTCCGATCGGTGCGCAATATGGCTGGCCGTGGGTGTATTATGGCGACAATGTCGATCGCCGCGTCGATGCGCCGCGCCCGCGTTTCTTGATCGAATACACCCGCAAACCTGAATTTGCGCTGGGCCCGCATGTTGCGGGGCTGGGTTTGGTTTTCACCAAAGGCGGCCACCGAATGGGCGAAGGTTTCGCCGGCGGTGCGTTTGTAGCCCGCCACGGGTCGTGGAACCGCAAACCTCCCTCTGGCTATGATGTGGTCTATGTCGCGTTTGACGAACACGGCAAGCCAACCGGTTTGCCGGTTCCGGTTCTGAGCGGATTTCTCAATGCGGATGGCACCACCAAAGGCCGTCCGACCTGGGTCGAATGGGCAGATGATGGCGCTCTGCTTGTCTCTGACGATACGGCTGGGATTATCTGGCGCACTTTGGCGCCCGAGGCGCAGCCGGGTGCAGCAATCGAAAGATTGCGCGGCGAGCCTTTGCGCCCGTCGGATGAATTGGTCGATCCGCGTGCCAGTTTTGAAGAGGATTATTTGCGCCGCTCGGCCGCGGATTGATTGGATCTAAAGCGCAAGACCCGCGCGCCCGGCCAGCTCGCAGGCAAATTGATAGGCGGTCCGACCGGAGCGGTTGCCGCGCGCGATCGCCCATGCCAGCGCCTCTTCCTCATCGACCGTCAGGCCGAGTGGATCGGTGTAAGTGGCAAGGATTTCGAGATAGGTCGCCCGTTCGCACGGGTGGAAACCGAGGGTCAGACCAAACCGATCGGCCAGCGCGAGCGCATTGTCGCGTTCATCGCGCTCGTGCAAGGGGGCGTTGTCCTGCGCCTCGCGGGCGATGATGGCCCGCCGATTGGATGTGACCACCAATCGTATATGCGCAGGCCGGGCGGCGATTGACCCGTCGAGCAGGCTTCTGAGAGCCAGCATATTTTGCGCCTCGGCCTGGCTGAAACCCAGATCATCGACGAACAAAAGGAAGGCGCGCCGTATATCGCGCAGCTCCGCGATCAAAGCCGGGACATCATCAAGCGCTTCTGCATGTATCTGGACCAAACCGAGCGCGCCGCGATGACGCGTTTGGACATGGTGGGCACAGGCGCGCACCAGAGCCGATTTGCCCATTCCCCTCGCGCCCCATAACAATGCGTCATGCGCCGCTGCGCCCATAGCGAGCCGTTCGAGATTGTCGCTGAGCGCGCGTTTCTGCGCCTCAATTCCGCGCAATTGTGCGAGCGGCATGGCCTCAAACTCGGGCAATTCTCGCGCGCGCCCTTGGCCCTGCCACACATAAGCGGGATGCGCCAACCAATCGACGGCTGCGCGTGCCGGCGGCGCGATCCGTTCCAACGCCGCCGCAATGCGCGCAAGGCTGCCCTCAATTGCGTCGGCTGGCGGCTGGCCCATCGGGTTTACCCCGCAAGCCGTTCCGAAGGCAGCGCATAGAGCAGGTCTGCACCGGCGATCGCGCTGGCTTTGAGGCCGGCGGCTTCGGGGACAATGCGGTCGAGGAAGAAGCGGGTGGAAACCGGCTTGGTCTCAGCCAAAGCCGGAGCAGCGCCGGCGGCCACCGCCTGGGCTTGCCGCATCATTTGCCAGCCTGCGACCGCGACCGCGGCCATGGTGCAAAACGGCACGCTGCCGGCAAGCCGGTCATCAAGGCTCGCCTCATCGCGCATCCACCGGGCAATATGGGCGCAATCGGTGGCGAGCGCGGCAAGCCCGGCTTCCTCGCCTGCATCGCGCACGATATCGTCAAACAGCGCGATCATCGCCTCGCCGCCTTCGAGGCCCAGCTTGCGGGTGACCAGATCGGCCGCCTGAATTCCATTGGTCCCCTCATAGATCGGGGCAATGCGCGCATCACGCCAGTGTTGGGCCGCGCCGGTTTCTTCGACAAAACCCATACCGCCATGGATCTGGATCCCGATACCGGCCACCTCGACCCCGACATCGGTGCCCCACGCTTTGAGCAGCGGCACGAGGATCTCGGCGCGCAGGCCCGCTGCATCATCGCCAATCGTGCCCCGGTCCACTTGCCCTGCGCAATAATAGAGCAGCGCGCGTGTCCCCTCGGTCAAAGCCTTCATCCGCCACAACATCCGCCGCACATCGGGGTGTTCGATAATTGCGACAGGGTTTTTGTCCGGCGATCCCGCGCGCGCGGATTGCACCCGGTCGCTGGCATAAGCGAGCGCTTGCTGGGTCGCGCGTTCGGCGATCTGGGTCCCTTGGTTGCCGACATTGATCCGGGCATTGTTCATCATGGTGAACATCGCCATCAATCCGCGATTTTCCGCGCCGACCAATTCACCAATACATTCGCCATTATCGCCATAGCTCATCACGCAAGTGGGCGAGGCATTGATGCCGAGCTTGTGTTCAAGGCTGACCGGGCGCAGATCATTGTGCGGGCCCAGCGATCCATCGGCATTGACGTGATATTTGGGCACCACAAACAACGAGATCCCGCGCGACCCCTCCGGCGCGCCGGGCAAGCGTGCGAGCACCAGATGGATGATGTTATCAGCCAGCGTGTGATCGCCCCAGGTGATGTAGATCTTTTGCCCGGCAATGCGGTATTTGCCGGCGTGCTCGCCCTCGGTGATGGGTTCCGCGGTGGAGCGCAGCGCGCCCACATCGCTGCCGGCGGCCGGCTCGGTTAGGTTCATCGTCCCCGACCATTTGCCGCTGATCAGGTTGGGCAGATATTTGGCCTGCTGGTCCTTGCTCCCGTGATGTTCGAGCGCTTCGATCGCGCCCACGGACAGCATCGGCAGCAGGTTGAAGGCCATATTGGCCGCGCCCAGATTTTCGAGCACATTGCACGACAGGGTGAAGGGCAGGCCTTGCCCGCCATAATCGGTGGTGCTGGCAATCGAGTTCCACCCCTGCTCGACATAGGCGTCATAGGCCTGTTTGAACCCGTCAGGCAGGCGCACCACACCGTTTTCAAGCTTGGCACCCTCCAGATCGCCTGCGCGGTTGAGCGGGGCAAATTCGCCCGCAGCAAATTGGCCCACCCCATCCACAATCGCCTCGACCAGGTCGGGTTCGGCATGCGCGAACTTTTCAGACGCAGACAACTCTTCAATCCCTGCATTCACGCGAATGGCGAGCAGCTGGTCCTGAGTGGGGGGTGTGTACGGTGTCACGGTCGGATCCTGTCTTGTAAGAGGTGTTGCGGGGGCGATGGAAATACGCGCGCCCCTTGGCACGAGTTGCATAAGAATATAGCGCATCGCCCATGAGCGGCAAGAACGTTACGGAAGTGGCCCTGGCAGACGCGCAGGCGATCGCGCGCGCGGCGCGAATCCTAGAGCAGGGCGGGCTCGTCGCGATCCCGACCGAAACCGTCTATGGCCTAGCCGCGCGCGCCGACAGCGCGGAGGCGGTGGCGCGCATTTACGCCGCCAAAGGCCGGCCCAGTTTCAATCCCCTGATCGTCCATGTGCGCGGCGCGCAGCAGGCGCAGATGTTCGCCCGCTTTCCCACCTATGCCCAGCATTTGGCCCAAACCCAATGGCCCGGCCCCCTCACCATGGTTCTGCCGCGCCGCGACGGGGCCGATTTGGCCGAGGCGGTGACGGCGGGTCTCGCAACGGTCGCGCTCAGAAGCCCCGCACATCCGGTGATGCGCGCGGTGTTGGAGGCGGTGCCCTTTCCGCTTGCCGCGCCATCCGCCAATCGCAGCGGCTTTATCAGCCCGACCCGCGCGGCGCATGTGACAACCTCGCTCGACGGGCGGATTGATATGGTGCTCGATGATGGCGGGGCATGCGAGGCCGGGATTGAATCGACCATTCTCGCAATCCGCGAAGATAACAGCTGGGAAGAGCTGCGCGCCGGACCGCTCGACCCGCAATCGCTCGATCTCGATTTCCAGCGTCACGTTCGAGCCAGTGATGGCTCTAGTGATGGCTCTCCGGGGACAATCACCGCGCCGGGCCAGCTGGCCAGCCATTACGCGCCGGGCAAGCCGGTGCGGTTGAATGCGCGCGAAGTTGCGCAAGACGAATTTATGATCGGATTTGCTGGATTTGCGGGTGACTGCAATCTGTCACTGGCGGGCGATCTCGATGAGGCCGCGGCGCAATTGTATCACTGCCTGCATTTGGCCGCGGCGTCGCCAAAGCCCAAAATCTCGGTTGCGCCTATTCCGGCTGAGGGTATTGGCCGCGCGATCAATGACCGTTTGCGCCGCGCCGCTGCACCGGTGACCTGACCGGCGCGGGCCTTACCTCTCGGGCTCGACCGGAATGGTCGGCAGCAATTCCTGAATTTCGTCATAGGTTTCGCGCGCTTTGAGGCAGGCTTCCTGATCGCCCTCTTGGCAATCTTCGGTCTGCTCGCGGTAGCGGCGTTCCAACTTGCCCAGCCGCTCCTCGCGCTTGCGCAATTCGCGCCCGCGATCTTCGTCGCGCTCGGACTTGGTTGTGGTCAACGCGTCAATCGGCGCGGTGATGACCTCGGCGGCGGCGCTCACCACGCAGCCGGAGAGGGGAAATGAAATCAGGGCCAGCCCGACGAGATGAGAAATACGCATGGATACGTCCATGGGCGTTTCTCGACCGCGGTGCAAGCGGGCTGGCCCTTTTGGCTTTATTCGGCCTCTTCAGCGTCAGCGGAAGGGGTGGTCGCTTCGGTTGCTTCGGTCGCTTGGGTCGCTGCGGTTGCTTCTGCTGGGCGACAATCGAGCGTGCCCGAGCCCGCCGCATCTACTGTGCAAGTGGCAGAGCCGGTCACCGTGACCTCGCCCGATCCGGCAATATCGGCATTGACCACGCCGTTCGAGGCCAGATCAACTTCGCCCGATCCGGCAATATCAATATCGACATTGTCGGCCATCACACCGGCCATATCCACCGATGCCGAGCCAGCGATTTCAATGCTGAGCCGTTCCACTGCACCAGCAGCGCGCAGCTCGCCCGAGCCCGCCATTTCGACCTCGAATTCTTGCGCGGCAAGCTCGTCGATGTGGATCTGGCCAGAGCCGGCGATTTCAACCTCGGCATTGGGCGCCATGGTCGCGCTGTTGATTTTGCCGCTGCCGGCCAGTTCCAGCTCGCTTGGCGCGGGCATGGCGATCCGGACAATTGCGGTTTTGCCGCCGTTATAGACGTTCGAGTCGCGCGCAATGTTGAGCTGTTCGCCGGTCCGGTCAAAGCGCAGTGCTTCGCCTGCACGGCTGTCGCCATCCAGAGTGATTTCGAATGTATCGCTTTGGGTGATGACAATCTCATCTGGTCCGGCTAGACCAATCGCATTTGGGGCTGTGCCCGACGGAGTAAAGTCTTTAAAGGCAACGCCTTCAACCGTGTCCCAGCTGCCGGTATAGGCGCAACCGGACAGGCCGGCGCCAATTGCCAGGGCGGCGATGGGAGCGGCGCGCTTCGCAATCCGTTTGATCATTTGTTTTCCTCCTCGGTAACATCATGTGTGTTGGTGTAATAATACACCATGCGGGGAGGATCAAGCGCTCAATTCTCGATTTGTGCGCTTGCCTGCGGGGCGCTGGATACAAAAAGGGCCGCCTGGTGGGGCGGCCCTTCTGAAATCTTGCCGAAACGCGGTCAGCTCTCGTCTTCGTTCCCGTAATATTGCGGCGCATGTTCGCGCAGCACTTCGAGGATCTTTTCGAGCGCGGTTGGTTCGTCGGTTTCTTCCATCGCGGCCAATTCGCGTGCGAGGCGGCTCGAGGCGGCCTCGAAGATTTGACGCTCGGAATAGCTTTGCTCGGGCTGATCATCGGGACGGAACAGATCGCGGGTCACCTCGGCGATCAGAACGATTTCGCCCGAATTGATCTTGGCTTCGTATTCCTGCGCCCGGCGCGACCACATGGTGCGCTTGACCTTGGGCTTGCCTTTGAGCGTTTCCATCGCCTCTTTGAGGGTTTTGTCCGAAGACAGCTTGCGCATACCGATCGATTCAACCTTGTTGATCGGAACGCGCAGGGTCATGCGTTCTTTTTCAAACCGCAGGACGTAGAGTTCAAGCTGCATGCCTGCGATCTCTTCGTTTTGCAGTTCGATTACACGGCCAACGCCGTGTTTGGGGTAGACAACATAATCACCAACGGTGAATGCGGGCGCAGTGCTTGCCATGCGAGGTCCTTTCTTGGCCCTTTGCAGCGCGACCGGAAGCGGACGATTGTCCTTGCGGTCCTCCACCTTTGCCAAGGGGCGAGGGCCGTTCGGGCTGTCATCCGCAAAGGTTGTGCTGTGTGGTGGCCTTCCTGATATTCGTCTTCACCACGGACGCTTGGTTGCTTTTGGTCCGTGCGGCTGGTGGATTATATAACACAAATGCAACAAAATTGCGAGTCGGCGATTTTGCGCCCCCAAATGTGATTGCATTTGACACCGCGCAGCGCGTGTTCATGACTGCGTATTATGTCAGTCTCACTTATGATTTCGAGCCTTTTACTGGGGTCAAGCGCCGCGTTTCCTGCGCTCACCGCATTGCCTGATGAGCCGTATTCTGCCGAGCCTTCAGAGGCGGTGGCGATGGTTCTATCGCGAACCGGGTCGCAAAGCCCCGATCAAATGGTGGTCGAGCTCGACCAGCTCGCGGCAGAGGGCGATGACAGCGCTCTGGAACTGCTCGGTGAATTGCATTTGATTGGGTTGCTCGGCGTGGCGCGTGATCCGCGGCGTGGATGCGATTACTTTGCCCGGTTGGAGGGGCGCAGCCCGATCGGATTGCACAATCTGGCCCGTTGCCACGAGACCGGGGATGGGGCCGCGCAAGACCTCGCCCGGGCCCGCGCGCTGTATCACGCGGCTGCAGCGGGCGGCTTCCTTCAATCCTTTTGTGCCTATGGCAATATGTTGATCGCCGGCCAAGGCGGCGAGCAGCAGGTCGAAGAAGGGCTGCGCCTGTGCCGTATGTCTGCAATCGCCGGAGACGCCAACGCCCAGACCGATTACGGCATTCAACTTCTGATCGGCGAATTGACCGAGCGCGACCCGGTGACCGCCCGCTTCATGTTTGAACAGGCAATTGTGCAGGAACAGCAGAATGCCGCCTATCTTCTGGCGCAGATTTACCAGAAAGGTGATGGGGTCGAGGCCAGCGATGAAACCGCGCTCAAATGGTTTGAAAAGGCGCATCAATGGGGCCGGCCCGATGCCGCTTTTCGCATTGCGCAGATCCATTTGCGGCGCGGATTCAGCCAGGACGGGGACAAGACTTATATTCGCAAGGCGGATCTTGATCGAGCAATCGCATGGTTTGAAATCGCCGCCACAAGTGATCCCGACCCCGCTCAGCGCGCAACTGCGCGTGACATGGTCGAAAATGCGCGCACGCTTATCGAGGCAGCGCAATAGGCCAGCTAATTGGGCTTAATCGCCTTCACCCGGTTCGGGATTGAAATATTTCTCGAACTTGCCCGGCTCGTCCTTGTGGTCATCGGCGTCGGCGGGCGGATCTTTCTGGCTGGTGATATTGGGCCAGGCGGCCGAGTATTTGGTGTTCAGCTCCAACCATTTTTCCAAACCGTCCTCGGTATCGGGCAAAATCGCCTCGGCCGGGCATTCAGGTTCGCACACCCCGCAATCAATGCATTCGCTGGGATTGATCACCAGCATGTTTTCACCTTCGTAAAAACAGTCGACCGGGCACACTTCGACGCAGTCAGTGTATTTGCATTTGATGCAGTCTTCGGTGACGACATAGGTCATGGGAACGCGATTCCGATTGAAGAGGTGAGTTAGAGCGCGCCTGCTATGGCGATTTCACCCCACGGGTCAAGACCGCATGGCTCACCGCGCCTGTCCAACTGGCAATTGTAAGGGGGCGATCAGGCGGCGATCCGGCTCCACGCCTGTTGCGCCAGTGCCGCAGACAGCCGCCGGTCGGGCAGACGTTCGATCCGGGCAACGCACACCTCGCCGCGCCAAGTCAATGTCAACACATCGCCAATTGCGACATCGTGGCTGATTTTGGTCACGCGCTGGGCATTGAGGCGCATATGACCGCCCTCAATCATTGTGCGAGCGATGGAACGGGTGCGGGCAAAGCGCAGAAAGACGAGCAGACGGTCAAGCCGCATCGATTCGCTTGATTCGCCCGCCTCTTTCATCGCGCCAGCATCATTGCGACACCATCATTGGCCCAACAAATCCGCCAACCCATCAAATGCACCGCGCGCCCGCGCTGGGCCGGTGTCATGCCGCGGCGCGGCTTTGTTCGCTCCGCTGCGGGGTCCTTTCTTGGGTCCGCGCCGCGTATTGTCGCGACCATCCTTGCGGTTCGGCTTGGCCCCTTTTGCGTGCCGCTCGCCGGTTTTGTGTCCCCTTTTGGGGTCGGCTGTGTTCCCTTTGCCGCGCGATTTTTGGTGCTCACGCCGTTGATCACCGGTTCGGCGCGGGCGCCAGGTCCAATTGTCGGGCGCTGCGGGGCCAAAAGCGCCCTCCGCCAGAGGTTGGGCGCGGTGCAAGCGGAAACCGGCGCTGCCCAACAGGCGGCAGGC
The DNA here is from genome assembly GCA_013214365.1 of Erythrobacter sp. GTDB lineage: Bacteria > Pseudomonadota > Alphaproteobacteria > Sphingomonadales > Sphingomonadaceae > Erythrobacter. Next base: position 7,880 of record JABSPI010000006.1, on the reverse strand, counting down.
ATTGTCCTGTTCCAAACCGATCGAAATCGGCAGCGCCAGATCCAGCCGGAAACGGACATTGCGCTGTTTGGGGTCGGCTTGCGTCGCTTTGGCCCGCGCTTCGAATGCGGCGCGCAGGATTTTCTCGGCCAGATCGACCCGGATCAGCTGTTTGCCTGCCAAACGATACCCCGCCGGCACCGGATTTGCTTGCGCAAGGACGGGCAGCATCGCTTCTTGCAAGGGGCGCGAATCAAGGCCCAATGCGTGCAACAATTGCCGCGGGGCCGGTTTGAGCAGGTCGCGCGCAAATATGTCGAGCGCACCAAAGGTCACGCCCAGCTTGCGCAGGAAAGGCCGCATTTCCTTGGGCAGGTGTTCAAGCCCGGCTTTGTCGCGCCCGATCACGCCGCGCGCCTCGATCAAGGTGACCAGCAAAGCGCGCGCCTGGCTCCCCGCCTCGGGATCATTTGCCGCTTCGGCCAGCTTGCGCAGCGGGGCCAGCGGTTCCAGCTTGGTGTTGAGCCATTGGGTGAGCCCTGTTTCCAGCTTGGCCTTGGCCGCGTCGGGCAGAGCGGTGATTTCGCGGGTTAGGGTCAGCCGCGCGGTGGAGAAATCGTCGGGCATTGCAATCTCGGCCAATTCACGGCCCTGCCAATTGATCTTGCCCTGTTCGATCGACAGATCATCCATCCCCGCCGCGAGCAATTGATCGGCGCGCTGCGCCAGAATGCCCGGCAACGCCTTTTCCCCGGCCGCCAAAAGCATTTTGCGATCGGCAAGGCCGGTGTCGGGGTCGACCGAAAAACGAAAGCCGTCGAGCCGACCAATGGTCTCGCCCTCAACGCTCACGCGTCCGTCTTCTTCCAGCTTGACCGGCAGCGCGCTGCCATCTTGTCCCAGCGACTTCATCAAAATTGTCGTCCTCCGATTGACGAACCGTTCGGTTAGACGCGCATGCAGCGCATCAGAAAGTTTGGCTTCCACCGCCCGGGCACGCGCCGCCATCTCATCGCGGGCGAGCACCCAGTCGGGCCGCTGACAGATATAGGCCCAGGAACGGATCGCGGCTATCCTTCCCTGTAGAGTGTCAATGTCGCCCTGCATACGGTCCAATTCAGCGATCCGCGCAGCGACAAAGTCGGCGCCAATATAGCCATCTTGCAAATCCTGCCAGAGGCGCGCGACAAAACGTGCATGCGGGTCCACACCCAATTGGCGGAAATCGGGCAGGCAACAGGCCTCCCAAAACCGCCTCACATTGGCCGAGCCCTTGATTTTGGCCGCGATCGGCTCGCTGGCGAGCCGTTTGAGCACAGCAAGATCGATCGCCTGCGGGGCGGCGCGCAACATTTCATCATTGGGGCGCGCCTCCAGATCCCCGATCAGCACGTCGAGCGTGTCAAACCGCGGCTGTGCCTCGCGCCAATAGAGTTTGGTGAGAGGGGCGAAACTGTGCTCCTCGATGGCGTAGATTTCCTCTTCGGCAAATTCGAGCGGGGCGCCGGTGCGGCTGCCGCCCCCGGTGAGCGTGCCGAAACTGCCATCGCGTTGGTGGCGCCCGGCGCGCCCGGCAATCTGAGCCATTTCCGCCGGGGTCAGGCGGCGCTTGCGCTGCCCGTCAAACTTGGTCAAGGCGGCGAAAGCAACATGGTGGAGGTCGAGATTGAGGCCCATCCCGATGGCATCGGTGGCGACGATGTAGTCGACCTCGCCATTTTGGAACAATTCGACCTGTTTGTTGCGGGTTTCCGGCGACAAAGCGCCCATCACCACCGCCGCGCCGCCGCGAAATCGGCGCAAGGCTTCGGCCATGGCGTAAACCTGCTCGGTCGAAAACGCGACCACCGCGCTGCGCGGTGGCAGACGCGACAATTTGGCGCTGCCCGCATGGGTGAGGGTAGAAAAGCGCGGCCGTTCAACCATTTCAGCGCGCGGGATCAATGCCCGCACGACCGGCTCAAGCGTGGCCGAACCCAATATCATCGTCTCTTCGCGGCCGCGCGCATGCAGCAGGCGGTCGGTGAAAATGTGACCGCGTTCAGGATCGGCGCCAATCTGTGCCTCATCAAGCGCCACAAAAGCGTGCCGACCATTGGCGCCTGCACCCAGGCGATCCATCGCCTCAGCGGTGCAGCAAAAATAGCGCGCATCGGGCGGTTCGATCCGCTCCTCCCCGGTGATCAACGCGACCGCCTTATCGCCTTTGATCGCGCGCACCCGGTCATAGACCTCGCGCGCCAAAAGCCGCAGCGGAAAGCCCATCATCCCCGAGGAATGGGCGCACATCCGCTCAATCGCGAGATGGGTCTTGCCGGTATTGGTCGGCCCGAGCACCGCTTTGACGCGGCTGTCATCCATGACTGAGTTGCGGTGGTTAAGGGTCACGTTTTCTATCTGTCAGGCTCTGGGCGCCGGGGCAATTGATTGATCACCGGCTCTTCCACAATTGCAATGGGCGGCATGCATCGTATCGCTGCGGTGTTTCGTCTTGCCGCACGCCAGACTCGATTGACCGTGTGCAGTGTGGACATTTTCTTTGACTGCTATTCGAAACGGGCAGAAAAGCGGACTGTTCCCGCGCTGATTGCACGCGGTGAGTGTCTTTTAGAGCGCCTATGCGCGTTTGTTTTTCGGAAGAGTCCAAGTTTGGATAACGCGCGCGACATCTCTGAATCCGACCCGCAAGGCGCTGCTGATCCGCAGCCGCGCGGGCTTGTGCCGGTTTCGCAAGCGCAAGTTGATGCCCAAACCAAGCGCGATCTGGCACCCTATTTCCAAAAGTCACAGCAGCTTGGACCGCCAACCGGCAGCGACAAGGTCAAGCGGCAAGTCCTGGCCAGGGTCAATGGTTGGCGTGAACGCTATGATGAATGGCGGTTGCGCTCCAACACGTCGCTTGAGCAGCTCGACCTCACACCTGATCTGGCTGAAGATATCGGTAGCCGCCGGTGGTTTCGAGGCCTTGCGACTATGCTTGCCTTGGGGGCTTTTGCGCTGTCCTTCTGGCCCAGCCTGTCATCGCTGGCTGCTCCTGCGCCGATGCCCCAAAGCGATGCGATCCGCGATGAGTTTCGCAGCCAAGCGATTATGCCTTTGGGCCTGGGTGCCGAAAGCGGGCGCCGGATGGGCCCCACCGCTGCGGTTACCCCGCTGGAAAATGTGCCGGAACGGCCCCAGATCGCGGTGGTCGCCACGCTTGGTGCAGGCGACAGTTTTGTCAGCACTTTGCGCCGGGCGGGCGTTTCGGCGGTTGATATCGACCGGGTTGGCGGTTTGATTTCGAGTGCAATTCCTCTGGAGGAGATTGCGCCGGGGACCCAAATGGATATCGTTTTGGGTCGCCGCCCTGGCGAGGGGATGGAGCGGCCGCTCACCACGCTCAAATTTCGTGCGCGGTTTGATCTGGAGCTGGCGATTGACCGCCAGGGCGCTGATGAGGCGACGGGACAAGGTGGCGCGCTCGCGCTTGCGCGCAATGTGATCCGGGTGGACGATACGCCGCTGCGCGTGCGCGGCGAGGTTGGCTCAAGCCTTTATCGTTCGATGCGCGCCGCCGGTGTCCCGGCCAGTGCGGTGCAGGATTATTTGCGCACGGTGGGCGGGCATCTCGATATGAACCGCGACATCCGCGCAATCGATCAGTTTGATATCATCATCGCGTATCGCCGTGCAGCGACAGGCGAGCGCCAAGCGGGTCAATTGCTCTATGCCGGGATCGAGCGCCGCGGTGAGCCGCGGGTGCAATTGATGCGTTGGGGCGAGGATGGCGAATTCTACGAGGCCTCCGGCGTGGGAGAGCAGCGGCGCGGATTGGTTAGGCCGGTGCCTGGTCCGGTTTCGTCCGGTTACGGCATGCGGCGCCATCCGATCTTGGGTTATCGCCGAATGCATGCCGGTCTCGATTATCGCGCCAGCCGCGGCACGCCGATTGTTGCAGTCACCGATGGCCGGGTGGTTTCCGCTGGCCGTGCGGGTGGATGCGGGATCACGGTCAAACTGGATCATGGCGGCAAGCTTGAGACGCGCTATTGCCATATGAGCCGGATGGCGGTGCGCCGCGGTCAAAGCGTACAGCGGGGCCAGGTGATCGGCTATGTCGGTTCGACCGGGCTCTCGACCGGACCGCATTTGCACTACGAGATGTATCGCAATGGCCGCTCGATCAATCCGGCCAGCGTTGATTACGTTTCGCGCGCGGTCTTGGAAGGGGCCGAGCTTCGCGATTTTCGCCGCCAGCTGAGCGAGCTGCGCGAGGTTGCGCCGGGCGCGGCGCTGGAGGATCTGGAGCCGCAAGCTGCGCGGGTTGAGGGTCCTGTGCGCGAGGTTGAAAAGATCAACACCGCCGAGCAGATTGGCTAGGTCTTTCCCGTGAGAATGGCATAGCCGATTGATTGCGGGTCAGATTTCCGGCAAGCCTAAAGCTATGAATGGTTCTTATCCCAATACGCGTCTGCGTCGCACCCGTGCCACCGGATGGAGCAGAGCGCTTCACCGTGAGACCCTGATCACTCCGGCCGATTTGATCTGGCCGCTCTTTGTCACCGAAGGGGACGGGGTTGAGCAGCCTGTCGCCTCGTTGCCGGGTGTCTCGCGCTGGTCGGTTGATGGCATTGCCGCGCGCGCGAAAGAGGCGGTGGCTCTGGGCATTCCGGTGGTCGCCTTGTTCCCCAATACCCAAGCCGAGCGGCGCAGCGATGATGGTGCCGAGGCGCACAATCCCGATAATCTGATGTGCCGCGCGATCCGCGCGATCAAGGATGCCTGCGGGGATGATCTGGGCGTGCTGACTGATGTCGCTCTCGACCCTTACACCAGCCATGGGCAGGATGGCTTGCTCGATGACAAAGGTTATGTCGCCAATGATGCAACCGTTTCCGCTCTGGTCGATCAGGCGATCAACCAGGCTGAGGCCGGTGCAGATATCATTGCCCCTTCCGATATGATGGACGGCCGCATTCACGCGATCCGCATGGCGCTTGAAATGGGCGAGCATCACAATGTCCAGATCATGAGCTATGCGGCCAAATATGCGAGCGCATTTTACGGACCCTTCCGCGATGCGGTGGGCTCGGGCGGATTGCTCAAAGGCGATAAGAAAACCTACCAGATGGATCCGGCCAACACGCAAGAGGCCCTGCGCGAGGTTGAGCTCGACATTGCCGAGGGCGCCGATAGCGTCATGGTCAAGCCCGGCCTTGCCTATCTCGATATTGTGCGGCGGGTGCATGACAATTTTGATGTGCCGGTCTTCGCTTATCAGGTGAGCGGCGAATATGCGATGATCGAAGCCGCCGCAGCGGCGGGCGCGGGCGATCGCGATGCATTGGTGCTCGAGACGTTGATGGCGTTCAAGCGGGCCGGGTGCAGCGGGGTTTTGACCTATCACGCGCCCCGCGCTGCGCGGCTGCTCAATGGGTGAGCCGGGGTGCTGTATCCATGGGTTCGAGACGGAGCGCCTGATCCTTCGCGCGTGGCGATCTGAGGATCGCGAACCCTTTGCGTGCATGAATGCCGATCCCATGGTGATGCAGCATTTTCGCGCGCCATTAACCCGCGACCAAAGCGATGCGCTGGTCGACCGGATCGAGGCCCATTTTGCGACCTATGGGTTTGGCTTGTTTGCCCTCGAGCGCAAACGCGATGGCCAGTTTTTGGGATTTACCGGACTTGCGGCTGCACTGGGGACCCCTGTTGAAGGGGATATCGAGATAGGGTGGCGCATCGCGCAAATGTATTGGCGCAAAGGATACGCCCATGAAGCGGCCAAGGCTTGCGTGAACTGGTTTTGGCGCAACACCGATTTTCCGCGTCTGGTTTCCTACACTGCAGTGACCAATCTCCCTAGCCAGGCGCTCATGCGCAAATTGGGCTTCTCACACCTGCGCGAGCTTGATTTCGACCATCCGTCCATCCCCACAAGCCATCCATTATGCCATCAACACGTCTATGTTTTAAATCGTGATGACTGATGCATTCCGCCTTGAAACCGAGCGGTTGATTTTGCGCGATTGGCGCGAGGAGGACTGGGCGCCGTTTTGGGAAGGCACCAACACGCACGCGGTCATGCAATGGCTGGGCGGGGTGGCTGATGAGGCGACCCGAGCCAGTGCGCGCGCGCGGCTGGAGGGGTATCGCCGCGATCATGGTCACACATTCTGGGTGGTGGAGCGCAAGAGCGATGGCGATGTCTTGGGCTTTTGCGGGCTCAAACGCTGCAACGAGGAGGCCGGCCCGTTCGGCATGATGGAGGTGGGCTGGCGCCTGCGCGAGGAGGCGTGGGGGCAAGGATATGCCAAAGAGGCGGCCCGCGCGAGCCTCGATGTCGGGTTTGACCGGTTTGGCGCTGATGAAATCATCGCTTTGACTGTTGCTGGCAACACCAGCAGTTGGGGCCTGATGGAGCGGCTGGGCATGGTGCGCCGCCGCGACCTCGACTTTGAAGACAGCTATTGGGCAAAGCCCTATGGAACGGTGATCGTCTATTCGATTGACCAATTGACCTTTCGCTCTACTGGCTAATTCACCGGCCATTTGGGGCCATGCATTTGGGGAGCAGCAGCCATGACCGCCCATCCGGGGGCCAATATCATCCCGATCCACGGCAAAACGCCCAAAATCCACGAGACAGCCTTTATCGCGCCGGGGTGCACGATCATTGGCGATGTCGAGATCGGAGCGGGTTCCTCAATCTGGTACAATTGCGTGCTGCGCGCGGATGTCTCGCATATCCGGATTGGCGAACGCACCAATGTCCAAGATGGCAGCGTGTTGCATTGCGACGGGCCCAAGCCCGGCGATCCCGACGGCTGTCCGTTGATCATCGGTGATGATGTGCTGATCGGGCATATGGCGATGGTCCATGGTTGCACGATCCACGATCGCGGCTTTGTCGGGCTGGGCGCGATTGCGATGAACAAATCGGTGATCGCGTCCGATGCGATGCTGGGCGCTGGCGCGATGCTGACCGAGCGCAAGGTGATGGGCGAACGCGAATTGTGGGCGGGTCGCCCGGCCAAATTGATGCGCGAGCTGCCTGATGCCGCGATCATGGGCATGAAAATGGGCGTCGCGCATTATGCGCACAACGCCAAGGATCACATGGAAGCGGTCGCCGCGGCGCTGGGCGAATAGCGCGTTCTAGCCTGACGGCTGCACCAGATACCGCATCATATAGGGCAGAAAATCAGCCTTACCGATGGCGAGGCCTTGGTGCCGCAAAATGGCGTAAGCGGTGACGGCGTGGAAATAGAAATTGGGCAGCGCCCAATCGCGGGTGTATTCGTGGGCTTGCGCGGCGAACGTGTATCCTTGCCCCGGGCCAAACTCCACCTGTTCACCGGACCCGGCCCAGTCTTGGGCGGGATGATCGGCCATCATTGCGCGCAAATCGGTGATATGCGCACGCGCCTGGGCGAGGGTGGCGGGGTCGGTTTCACTCAGAGTGTAATCTCCCCCGGCCAGCAGGTTGAGCGTGTTGACCACCTGATGCCCGACAAACCGGATCTGGGTGGCCAAGGGCAACATATCTTCGGCCAGCCGCACCGCGAGCAGATCATCGCCCGCCTCATGCCTCGCCGCCTTGGCAAGCAAGCCATCCAGCATTGCCAGATTCTGGTCAAAAGCGGTGTGGGCCGCGGCGGCGTATGTCATCATTTTCTCCCCCAAGGTACAGGGCGCAAGCTGTAACGCAGCCCGGCCCGTGATCAATCCCTGATCAAGGCTTTCAACGCCTCGATCCGGTCCGCTTCGTGCACCGGTTTGTCCCAGCGGATGCGATGAATGCGTGGAAATCGCATGGCCAGCCCCGATTTGTGCCGTTTTGAGCTGTGCACGCTGTCGAAGGCGACCTCGAACACGAGGGTTCGCTCCACCTCGCGCACCGGGCCAAAGCGGTTGAG
>JABSPI010000059.1:11314-16807 GCA_013214365.1 Erythrobacter sp. | reverse complement strand
TGCCCGCCCCAGCCGATCAGCGTGAAGCTCAACAAGAACAGCGCGAGCCAGATCAAAAGCGGCACCCGGCCAAGGCCGAACACGCTCAACATAGCGTCGAGGAACCCGGCCGACGCGGTCGGATCAGCGACCTCGAAATCAGCATCCAAGTCGATACCGGCATCACCGCCATCGAACAGATCGCCAGCACCAAGAGCCTGCGCGATCGCAATACATATCAATAAAAGGCCCGACACTGCGAAAGGCAGATTGTAGGCTTCTAGCAAAGTCATAAACTCACCTCCTTTCATAAAGGGAGGCAGTTTTTACGAATTGCTCTTTCCAAGACTTGTTCAAGACAAGACTTATACTGCTCGTAAAAACGCCTCCAACTTCACAAAAAGTGGCACGTTTCCAAATGCATCCCCATCTGCATCCCATGAATGCTCTATTAACAGATGTTGCGATTAAAGAACAGTAAAATCGGATCTGTTGTTGCAATAATTCGCGTGCACAGAAGATATTTCGTCTGACCTCTTGAATTGTTACAACAGCATTCCCACATAGAAGTCTTGATGCCGCAAAACCGCGATCAAATTTCCTACATTTTTGCGCAAATGGGCCGGTGAAAGTCCGATATTGGCCCGATAGCGCCCCGCCTCTGGCCCGATTCTGGCCCGATTTTTGAAGTTTGTTCAATCGCGGCCATGCGGATGTGTTTCATCAACTTACCCCGCCCGCATATCAGCGCGCCAGTTCAGCCGGGGCCCGATTTGATCAGGCCGGAGTGATGCGCACCGGCAGACTTTTCAATCCGCCGACAAATGTGCTGGTCGCGCGGCTGGGTTCGCCCGCCAATTCGATCCCCTCGATCCGGTCGAGCAAAACCTCGAACAAAATCCGCATCTCCAATCGCGCCAAATGCAGGCCCAGACATTGATGCGCCCCCGCCCCGAAAGCGAGATGGCGATTGGGCGAGCGGCTCGCATCGAACCGGCGCGGATCATCGAATTGCGCCGGATCGTGATTGGCGGCGACATAATTGATCATCATCCAGTCGCCCGCTTTGATCAATTGCCCGCCCATTTCGACATCTTGCGCCGCGGTGCGCATGAAATGTTGCACCGGCGAGGTCCAGCGGATCGCCTCTTCCACAATGCCAGGCAAGAGCGAGCGATCGGCTTTGAGCCGGGCAAATTGCTCCGGATCCTGCGCCAAAGCCTGCATTGCGCCCGCGGTCGAAGCGCTGGTCGTGTCGTGCCCGGCGGTTGCGACGATGATGTAATATCCGGCCATATCGCGCGGCGGCAAAGGCTCGCCATCGACCATCGCATTGGCAATCACGCTGGCGACATCATCGGTCGGGTTGGCGCGGCGTTGTTCGGCCATATCGGCAAAGTAGTCTTCGAAATTCTTGACCGCTCCGGCGACCAATTGGACCACCTGATCGGGCGACATTTGATCCATGCCTGATCCCGACAAATCCTTGTCCTGCCCGCCGAACAATTGCTGGGTCAGCATCTGCATGCGCGGTTCATCCTCGGGCGGGACACCGAGGATCTGCATCACCACACGCAAGGGATAGGGGCCCGCGACCTGTTCGACAAAATCAAGCTGGGGACCGGCATCGATCATCGCATCAATCGTGCGATGGGCAAGCGCGCGGATCTCGCCTTCGATCTGTTTGAGATTGCGCGGCATGAACCATTCCTGGGTCAGCTTGCGATATTTGGGGTGGATCGGCGCATCAAACACGACCAGCGAATCGACCAACATATTCGATCCCGTCGCGGCGCGGCTGAATTCAATCGCCTGATTGAAGCTGAACACGACCGGTTTGGGATTATTGAGAAAGGTCGCATTGTCCTTCGATATGCGCATCACATCGTCATAGCGGCTGATGAACCAGAACGGCTCGAACAGGCCCTCGATCTCGGGCACGACTTTGGCCACCGGGCTGGTCTCGCGGATATAATCAAACGCGTCGAGCAATCCGTCCCATTGCGCGTAAGCGTGCGGATCGATCACCCGCTTGGCGAGATCGGTGGGCAGGATGACGGGAGCGCTTGCCATGGCGCTTACACCTTTGCCTGCGCGGCGAACTCATCGCGCAATTCGCGCTTATACAGCTTGCCATTGGCCTCCCGCGGGAGATCGGGGCGAAAATCGAACAGTTTGGGCATTTTGATCCGCGCCAAATTGGGCGCGAGGAAATCGCGCAATTCGGCCTCGAAGGCCTCACCTGCATCGCTCATATCGATCGGCTGAACCACCGCGATCACCTTTTCGCCAAGGTCAGGGCAGGGCGCCCCGATCACCGCTGCATCCATCACCTTGTCATGTGTGACCAACAGGTTCTCGATCTCCTGCGGGTAAATATTGACCCCGCCTGAAATGATCATGTGGCTCTTGCGATCGGTCAGATAGAGATACCCATCCTTGTCGACATGGCCGATATCGCCAAGCGTCATCCACCCTTTGGGGTGCATCGCATCGCGGGTTTTTTCCGGATCGTTGTGATAGGTCGGCAAAAGCTCGTTCTCGAAATAGATGAGACCGTCCTCGTCCGCCGCCACTTCCTCGCCATCGGGGCCGCAAATATGCAGCTTGCCGTAAATCGGCGTGCCAACCGTGCCGGGATGATCGAGCCATTGTTCGGCGCGCACCATGGTCATCCCGATGCCTTCGCTGCCGGCGTAATATTCATTCACGATCGGCCCCCACCACTCGATCATTTCGCGCTTGATCGGCACCGGACACGGGGCCGCGGCATGCAGAGCGCGCTGGTGCGAGGACAAGTCATATCGGGTGCGCAAAGCAGGATCGAGTTTCAGGAAGCGGACAAAATGGGTGGGCACCCACTGACTGTCGGTGACCTTATATTTTTCGATCGCCGCGAGCGCGCCTTCGGGATCGAACTTTTCAAGCACCACGATCGTCGCCCCCAAACGGTGCGCAACCGAACTCCACGCAATCGGGGCCGCATGATAGAGCGGCGCGGGAGAGAGATAGACCATCGATCCATCGGCCGGCATGCCTGCGCCCATCACAGCCAATCCCATCAAAGGGATCGCCGCCATCGGATCGGGATCTTCCGGCGGTGCAGGGCGAATGCCCTTGGGCCGGCCGGTCGTGCCCGAAGAGTAGAGCATTACCATGCCAGCGCTTTGATCAGCGATCGGCGCATCGCTCTGCCCCGCCAGCGCATCAGCCAATTTCTCGCCTGCATCCCCGTCGGTGACGAACACGGCCAGATCGGGGCACTCTTTGTGAATCCCATCCAAGAGACCCGAATAGGCCTCAGAGGTAATTAGAAATTTGGCCTCACTGTCGCGCACAATATAGCCGATTTCAGGTGCAGTCAGACGGGTCGAGATCGGCACCAGCATTGTACCTGCGCGCTGAGAGCCCCAAATTAGGGTGAAATATTCAATCCGGTTTTCGAGCAGAACCGCAAAAGCATCGCCCGCCTTCAGGCCCCGGCTTCTGAGCAGCTGGGCAAAACGGTTGGCCGCCTCGTCCATCTGTTTAAAGGTCATCTGCTCACCGCTGCCGGCCATAATGACAGCGGGGTGGTCAGGACGGCTCGCGGCATAGGCGGTCGGGTGCATGCTCATTAATTTCTCTCCCAGCCAGCCACACGGCTTGGGCCGTGCGATCTGCATGTTCTTCTTTGCTGCGGGAGACTAGCGTGGCTTGCGGCGCGCTCAAGAGTTAAATGCGCTTTTGCAACTTATTGTTCGGCGGGGCGGCAAAAATGGAGGACAGATAAAAAAAGGCGGCGGGAAAACCCGCCGCCTATGCTCGGACACCCTCTCCAATGCCCGACCCGCTGTGTCGCGGGTAAACTCAAGACCGGTTTGCAAAAACCGGTAAATCCATTCCATGGCCAGCTTGAAAGCAAACCGGATTGGTGCCCTTCTTAGTTTGCGATTGCCGCAAGCTGTTCAGACTCTACCTCTGCTACCATATAGGGAATTGGATTGACTGCAACCCCATCTACGCGAACTTCGTAATGAAGGTGGGGCCCAGTCGAGCGACCGGTCGATCCAACATAGCCGATCAACTCGCCTTTTTCGACCCGATCTCCGGCCTCCACTGCAAGCCGCGAAAGGTGCGCATAGCGGGTTTCCAAATCCGCACCGTGGTCAATGCTAATGAACAAACCATAGCTCGAAAACCAATCAGCACGGCCAACAGTGCCGCTCGCCGAGGCATAGATTGGCGTGCCAGTGGGCGCAGCCAGATCAATCCCGGCATGATGGCGACGGCGGCGCAGAACCGGATGGTTGCGCATACCAAAGCCACTGCTCATGCGCGCATTACGCACCGGAATGAGCGAGGGTATCGACACCGACACTGGCTCCGCAACAGGCGCAGCCATGCCCGGCGATAGCTCAGGCGCAGTGTCGAGAGCCGACCAGCTGGCAAACAATTGGCGGAAACGCACATCACCATCGGCCAGATCCGTGGGCGCATTTTGCTCGATCGGTTCGTCCGAGGCCGGCGCGTTCGCCGCCGCTGCTGTACTCGCAGACACATTGGCAGCGGGAGCAGGATTGGCGATTAAAGTGCCATCTGCTGCATCGGGCTCAAGCCCGGGTTCGTTGGCGTTTGCCGCAGGCGCCGTCAACAGACCCAGCGCCAAGCAAGGGCCCACGGCCATAACCGCACGAGATTTTGAAAAGAAACGCATAGAGCGCAAAAACATTTGACCCGGTCCTGACTGGCGCAATCGCCATCTTCCTGTTCGACCACCCGCTTGCATCATGTTGCTTCGGCTCTGTCGGCCTTAACAAACGGTATGATCACGTCTCCGGGCTCTCACCCTCCGGAAGGTGTGGATGTAGTTAGAGTTGCGAGTCTCTAAAGTGCAATATCTGCATAAAAGTCTCGCGACAAACCGGCAGCGAGACGGGCCGAGTCGTTGAATGGGGGCTTAACAGGCCCTCTGAAATGCGTGCGCACCAAATCTTTCCAGAGGATTGCTGGCTCTTCGTTGCGCGTTTTGCAAACTTGAAGAAAGTATTTGGTGCCGAAACCCACATGGCGAATTTCGTCGTCAAGTATGCGCGCCAAAATTCGTGCGCCATGCGCATCTCCGGCGGCTTCGACCCGCTCCAGAGTTGCAGGCGTGACGTCAAGGCCGCGCGCCTCAAGCACCATTGGCACCACCGCCAAACGCGCCGCAACATCCTTATGCGTGGCATCCGCGGCTTCCCATAAACCACCATGCGCAGGCAGCGCGCCATAATAGCTGTCCAGCGATTCCAGCTTGCGCGCAAGCAGGGCGAAATGCATCGCTTCATCGGCGGCAACCGACAGGAAATCGGATACAAATGCCTCGCCCATCTGCTGACCGAAGCGTCCGGCCATATCGAGCGCCAGGTCGATCGCAACAAATTCGATATGGGCAAGACTGTGCCACAATGCGATTCGCGCGCGTTCGGACCCGAACTTTCCGCGCTTGGGCATTTTGTTAGGAGGCAACAATTCAGGCAGAGCCGGGCGTGC